>JAEZHL010000115.1 GCA_023416575.1 Pseudomonadota bacterium | reverse complement strand
ACCGCCGCGCGACGGACCCTGTCGGTCGCAAGCCGCGCGAGGCGCGTCTGTTCGGCTATGGTGAGGGACGCCACGGAGCCCTCCCGACCGGCGAACGCCGGAGCAGCGGCTTTGTCCAACGACTGATCATATCTCCCGATATCGCCGAAGGCGCATGCCTACAAGCCACACCGGACTGACCTGTGCGCTACTTAGCAGAAGTGGTGGAAAACTGCCGGCCTTGCTCCGGTTAGGGGGCAATTGCGCGCCAGATAACGAGAGCCGGGGCCAGAGGGGCCCCGTCAGGCCGCCTCTTCGCCGACGGTCCGACACCGCAGCCGCGCCGCGTAGAAACCGTCCATGCCCGAAATCTCAGGTGCGTCGAGGCTCATGTAGAAGGGGAACGTGCGCAGATCGCCATCAGGCGTGATCCACTCCGGCGCGATGCCAGCCTCGCCGCTGCGGACCGGAAAGCGCTCCCACGCATCGGGAGCGGATGCCAGAAACCGTGCGATCTGCTGCGGTCCTTCCTCCGGCTCCAGCGAGCACGTGCAGTAGACGAGCAGCCCGCCCGGCTTGACCAGACGAGCGGCATTCTCGAGCAGACGCGCCTGGATGGCGCCGAGCCTGCCGAGGTCGCTTCCGCGCTTCAGGTGCAGGATATCGGGGTGACGACGGATGGTGCCAGTGGCAAGGCATGGCGCATCGAGCAGGACACCATCGAAGGTCCGGCCTGGCTCCCATTCCGCCGCATCCGCTTCCACCACCTCCGCATCAAGTCTGAGACGGGCGAGATTGGACTTGAGGCGCTGAATTCTGCGGCCATCGATCTCGACGGCGGTCACCTGCGCACCCTGCGCCGCTAGCTCGGCCGTCTTGCCACCGGGCGCCGCGCACACATCGGCGATGCTCGCCCCAGCTACCGGCCCAAGCAGCCGCGCCGGGAGAGCGGCGGCAGCGTCTTGCACCCACCAGGCCCCCTCCTCGAAGCCCGGCAATGTCTCCACGCGCCCATCCGCGATGAGCCGGATCGAGCCGGTCGGAAGCAACGTGCCGCCGAGGCGCTCGCTCCACTCCTCTGCATCGCCCTTCGCCGTGATGTCGAGCGGGGCAGTGCGCAACGAGGCGTCCGCTATCTGGCGCGCAGTTTCCTCACCATAAGCTGCGGCCCACCGGCTCCAGAGCCAGTCCGGGATGTTCAGCCGCACAGCGTCCTGAGCCGTCGCGATCTCTGCCCCACGCTCCGCCACCCGTCGCAAAACGGCGTTCGTCAGGCGGTCGAAACGGCGGGCGCGCGGGTCTGCTCGGCTCTGCTCGACGGCGATGTTGATGACCGCATGAGGCGCAATGCCCAGAAACACGAGCTGTGCCGCCGCCGCCATCAGAATGTGCGTCAGACGCCCGCGCTCCTTGGGCAATGGTCGCTCGATAAACGTCGCGACAATTGCCGCGAGCTGCCCATGGCGACGTAGCACGGTCGCAGCTATCGCCCGGGCGAGGCCACGGTCGTTCGCCGCCAGCGCGCCGTAGTCCCGATGCGACATCGAGCCGGCCAGTGCTTCGTCGAGGGTCCGGCCCTTGTCGATCACCTCGGCGATCAGCTCGACCGCGAGCGCTCGCGGCAGCAAACCGGCGGGCGAGCCCCGCCGGTTGCCTTCCATTCCTCGTGCACGTTCGCCACGGCGGATTTCCATACGACCTCAGCCCCAAGGACCGGATGGGCCAACCGCCCCACCCATGCGGCCCGCCCGTCCCATGCTGGCGGCCAGCTCCTGCAGCGCTGCAATCCGGTTGGCCGTGTTGGGATGCGTGGAGAAGAGGTTATCCATCCCCTGACCGGACAGCGGATTGATGATGAACAGCGGCGCTGTCGCGGGAGACTCCTCGGCCGTCGGGTTCATGATGCGGTGCGCGTAATGCTCGATCTTCTGCAAGGCGGAGGCGAGCCAAAGCGGCTGACCGCAAATCTCGGCCCCGATCCGGTCGGCCTCATACTCCCGCGACCGGCTGATGGCCATCTGCACAATCATCGCGGCCATGGGGGCGAGGATGATCGCAGCCAGCGCGCCGATGACACCGAGCGCTCCGCCCCCCTCGCGGCGTCCGCCGAACAACATGCTGAACTGCATCATGTTGGCAAACATGGTAATCGCGCCGGCCACGGAGGCGGCGACCGTCATGATCAGCGTGTCGCGGTTGCTGATATGCGCCAGCTCATGAGCGATGACACCGGCAACCTCCTCGCGATCCAGCATGTTGAGCAGACCCGTCGAGGCGCAGACGGCGGCACGGGAGGGACTGCGGCCAGTGGCGAACGCGTTCGGCTGGTCACTTTGCATAATGTAGACACGGGGCATCGGCAGCCCAGCGCGGCTGGCGAGTTCCCTGACGAGGCCGTAGAACTCCGGCGCCGAGCGCTCGTCGACCTCTTGCGCGCCATACATTCTCAGCACCGCCCGGTCCGAGTTCCACAAGCTGTAGGCGTTCATCCCCAGAGCAATGACGAAGGCGATGACAAGTCCGGACTGACCGCCAATCAACGCGCCCAGCGACACGAAAATCGCCGTCATCAGCGCCAGCAGAACACCCGTCTTGATGTAGTTGGTCGTCATCAACACCTCCCAACATGAGCGCGCCCCTCCGGCTCCACCCGAACGGCATGTCACCGCACGCGCGCTCGCAACGGCAACTAGATGGTATATAGGGTCTCAATCGTGCAAGTGCCGCCGCACCTTGCGAGGACGCCATGACAGACGACGAAATGACATCAAGCTCGCCGCGCCCACGGCCCGCCGCCGCCGAGCGCGCCCTTAAGGAAGCCGAGGAGCGGCGCCGCCGCGCCGCCGCCCACGACGACCGCCCAGCTGAAGTCGGCGGCCGCAAGGGCCCCGACCCCGTTCGCTACGGCGATTGGGAGAAGGGCGGCATCGCCTCGGATTTTTGAGGACAGAGGGAGTGAAGGGGCGGGGCGGTCTCGACGAGCGCCCGAGCAACAATGGCGATCTCAAGGAAGATTGATAATCACGGCAGATGGATTAGCTGAATACCATATGCCGCTCACGGGATGTGTCTCAATTTCGCATCGTCGCTCCCAGGCACAAATACGTGCGTCGACCCCACGATAACGCAATTGATAGGCGGCCCTACCCTTCTCATTCGTGTAAGGCCCTAGTACAAATACTTTAGTGGTACGATTTCTAATACCCAAATAATACGCCTCATCGGCGATAGCCGAGCTAGGCGCTTTACTCTCAACATATCTAGCCGCCACTGCACCGCCACTGATCACTTGAAGGCCAATTGCAAGCAGACAGAAGATACGTGGCGCCTTCCCAAACAACCAACGAGTGGCCAGAACTACAAAGAATCCGAACCAAGCGAATGCTCTTTCAGGGCTCAAAGCACCTGTGTAGCCAGCGATCGCCAGTTCGAACGTAATCGGGACTCCCAGCCCCATAAGATAGCGCAAACAACGACCAACATCTCTCGCCAACAAACTGCAAACCAAACCAATTAACGCTAGAACGCTCAAACAAATGTCCGCCTTCGCCAACTCGAATAAATTCGACAGCCCCCGCCTCAAATTAGCTGCTAAACTTGTCCAGTCTGATGCATACTGCGGATTTCTCCA
>JAEZHL010000089.1 GCA_023416575.1 Pseudomonadota bacterium | reverse complement strand
TGAGCATGCTCAAGGATTTCGGAGCGAAGCTCGCCGCCACGGTCGATCCCTATTTCACTTCGCTCCAGGTGTTCGCGGGCCGCCTGTTACAACTCCGGCCGGAGCAGGAGTTCACCGCGGCCTTGATGGGCTTGGCCCTGGTGTCGGTGCTGGTCTCGGGCTTGGGCTGGTATTCGGTCCGCTCCCGCCGAACCAGAGTGGCAACGCTGCGCATGGCTGAGCCACAGCCGATGAGCTTCAGGCCCTCCGCACCGAGCGGCTCCTCTCCGGGCACCTCCTCTACTTCCACCGCAGCCAGCTCATCCGCGGGCACATTCCTAGTCCCGAGCGATGAGAAGATGTGCGGCGAGCTCTGCCGCACGGCCCATACGATGCTGCAGCAGATCGATGCGCGCGTGGACGAGCTGCAGGGCGTGGCGCCGCTGCGCCGCGTTCTCCAGCGGGAAATGCGCAACCTGGAGCAGTTCCTCACCGCGGTCATGACCGCGTCGCCGGCGGAGGCCGAGGAGTGGCGTCGCATGCGGAACCGATTGCAGCGCATCGTCAAAGAGTTGCATCGGCTGCGCGACATCGTCGAGGGCGCCTATCGCAGCCTCTCAGCCGGCGGCTACACGAGCCGCGAGCCCCGCGACAAGTACGAGGCCTACGAGGTGTTGGGCGTCAATCCCGACGTCAGCATCCGGACCTTGAAGAAGCTCGTCGATGCGCTGCGCGCCTGCTGGCATCCCGACCTCGCCAAGGACGAGTCGGACCGGCTCGCCCGTGAGGAGCGTATGAAGCGGATCAATATCGCCTGGGACATCATCACCTCGAAGCGCCAGGAAGCCTGAGCGTACGCCTCTGTAAAATGCAGAGGTGCCGAAGCCGGTCCTCGTCGCAAACTCTGCTGGGCCGCTCTTGTCGAGCCCTCAGTCCGCATCCATCTCAGAGGTTGTGAGGACTGCATCCTTCTCGCCGCCGAGTTATGAGAGCGCGCTGATACGGCGAGGACCTGGAACAGCTCACGCGATCGACCTCGCGGATGACCTGACGTGCGTTCGGCGTTCCTGAGTTTCGGCCGGCTGAGGCTCCGCGATAGCGGCTGGCATTCGCATTCGTTGGCCATCCGGCCGAATGGGCCCCCAGTCTTGTGCGCGCGGCACGGATGGTTCGCCGGGCTCACATTCATCGTGGCCCTTCTGGCAAGCGCACCGGCACGCGCTCAACCAGCGCCCGAGCCAAGTGCACCACCGCCTCAAGTCCAGCAGCTCATGCAGTTGCTGCAGGATCCCACGGTGCGGGCTTGGATAGATCGTCAGCAAGCCCCCGCCGGCCCGACCGCCGCGCCACTACCGCCGCCCGCCACATCGGAAATGATGAGCGATCGGCTCGCGGAGCTCAAAGCGCACCTCGCCGCCCTCGGGGCGGCATTGCCGGATCTGCCAGATGCGTTCCAGAGCGCTTGGAACAGCCTTCTCGACGAGCTGAACGGCCGCGGCGCCATCGCCTTGCTCATCCTGATCGCCGGGTTCCTCGTACTGGGCGCCGGAACCGAATGGCTGTTCCGAAGTGTAACGGCACCGTTCCTCCGGAACCACGGCGGACATTCTTCCGGAAGCGTCTCCGAACGGTTGCGAGGCATAGGAGTCCGGCTCGCGATCGATTTCGCGGGCGTTGCGATTTTCACGCTGGGCAGCGTCGGCGCATTCCTGGCGTTCGACTGGCCACCGCTCTTGAGGCGTATCGTCGTGGCCTACCTGATCGGCGCCGTTGCGCTGCGGCTGGTACTCGTGGCCGGACAGTTCGTCCTCGCGCCCGGATTTGCCAATGGGAAGAATGCCGACCAGTTGCGACTGGTGCCCATCAACACGGAAGCGGCACGGTTCTGGTTCGGACGATTGGCGCTGTTTGCAGCCTGGCTCGCCTTCGGGTGGGCGACGGTCGACGTGCTCTATCTCCTGGGGTTTACGCGCGGGGAGCGCGCGCTGGTCGCTTACACGCTCGGCCTCGGGCTCCTTGCCATCAGCCTCAATGTCGCCTGGGCGTGGCCAACTGCTGGCCCCAGCACCGTCGAACAGGAAGGCAGACCGGCACGCATCTCTCGCACGACGACCGCCATTCTGTTGTCGATCGGACTCGTCCTCCTTTGGGCACTCTGGGTGGCCGGTATCATGCGCCTGTTCTGGCTCGGGGTCGTAGCCCTGCTCCTGCCCGGCGCGATCAAGGTGTCCGAGCAAGCCGTGCGCCACGTGCTCCGCCCGCCTGGCACCATCGAACCGGCGGACACGGCATTGACGGCGGTTTACCTCGACCGTGGCGTGAGGGCGCTCCTCATCGTCGGAGCCGCCCTGCTCCTGGCCTACGTGTGGCAGGTCGATCTGGTGGAGATGACGAGCCGTGACACGCTCGCAACGCGACTGGCCCGGGGCATCCTGAGCAGCGTCGTCATTCTGCTGATTGCAGACCTGACTTGGCAGGTGGTCAAGACGCTAATCGACCGGCGCCTCGCGCGGATCACTGAACTGGCACCCCCAGGCAGCCCCGAGGCGCTCCGGCAAGCCCGCTTGCAGACCCTGCTGCCGATCTTCCGTAACGCCATCTTCGTTCTCGTCTGTGTCGTGTCCGTGATGATGGCCCTCTCCGGCCTCGGCATCGAGATCGGACCACTCATCGCCGGCGCCGGCGTCGCGGGGATCGCGGTCGGGTTCGGAGCGCAGACACTCGTGCGGGATTTCATCAGCGGCGTCTTCTATTTGCTCGATGATGCATTCCGGGTCGGCGAATACATCCGCAGCGGCAACTACAGGGGAACGGTCGAATCTCTGGGATTCCGCTCGATCAAGCTGCGACACCACCGGGGTCCCGTTTTCACCGTGCCCTACGGGCAGCTCGGGGCGGTGGAGAACCTGAGCCGCGCCTGGGTGATCGACAAGGTGAGTATCCGCGTCGCCTTCGACACCGATCTCGACAAGGCGAAGAAGATCATCAAGGGGATTGGCAATGAGCTGGCCCAGGATCCCGAGTTCGCGTCCGATATCATCGAGCCGCTCAAGATGCAGGGCGTCGAGCAGTTCAGCGACTTCGCGATCCAGATTCGCCTGAAGATGATGACGCGCCCGGGCCAGCAGTTC
>JAEZHL010000250.1 GCA_023416575.1 Pseudomonadota bacterium | reverse complement strand
GGCATTCCGGCGGCTTGCTTGCCACCCCCGCCAAACCCCACTATATCGGCGCTGGCACTCGTTGCCTGGTCCCTTCGTCTATCGGTTAGGACGTCAGATTTTCAATCTGAAAAGACGGGTTCGACTCCCGTAGGGAGCGCCATGATTGATTAGGTTTTCCCCTCCGCCTGTCCCCATTCCGAATCTGTGTCTGGCGGCCATTCCAAAAACTCGTCATCATTTGTTCCCGCTGACCAGGTTGCGGCGCTTCCGGGCCGCTGCCACCCGTTGCTTCTCTGAGCGCTTGACGTGGAGCCGTAGTGCCTGCGGCGACTTTGCATCAACGCGGACATGCCCTCGAACTCCGCCCTGCATCAAGGCAGCGCCCCAGGACTTCGGGTCAGTCATATCCCTCGGGTCGCGTCCCGCCACGATTTCCTTGAGCTGCATCTCCATCGCGCCGATGACGGGTCCCCTCTGTGGTCGAGCCGCACCGGATACCAGCGACTGCCGACCATGTGAGGGACAGCGCTATGAGCCGCCATCAGCGCACGAGCGAGATGCCGCGAATTCCCGATAGTCTAAACAGAGCCTGGGCAACGACCAGGAACAGCACGACGGTTGCCATGACGCAGACGGCAAATGCTGCGGCCTGATTGAGTGCACCGCGTTCGTCGAGATAGAGAACGGAAACCGACGCCAGCTGGGTAGACGGCGTGATGAGAAAAATAACTGCTGACAATGTCACCATTGCCCTCATGAAGTAGAAAGCTCCCACCGAAATGATCGTCGGCCAGATCAACGGCAGCGTGATCCGGCGGAATGTCGTGAGCCGGCTTGCTCCTAGTGTCGCAGAGGCTTCGTCGAACGTGCGATTGATCTGCTTCAAATTGGTGGTCGCCAGCAGAAAGCCTTGAGCGTGATAATGATAAAGATTGCATATCGCAATGATCAGCATGGTCCCGTAGATAGCGTAGACGGGGTGCGCCGGATTATTGAAAGCCAGGACGTAGCCCAATCCTAGGACCATGCCAGGCACCGCCGCCGGCAAGATGGCGAGAAAATAGAATCCCCTCATCACGCGGCTCTGCACCTGATGGTTAGCGTAGGCAGCGGCGATAACGACGATCATTGCGAGGACCGCAGTGATGATTGCAACATAGATACTAGTCCAGAGGGGCTCGATCCCGTTCTGGACGTCAAACTGATAGTGCCTCAGGGTGAAGCTGAGATTGTACGGCCACAGCCGAACAAAGCTGGCGTAAACGACCACGCCGACAACTGTAAGAATGGCGACGGCAACGAATCCGCAGTAGATAAAGAAGGCTCGATCGCGTAACCGCTCAGCCTTTGGAACAAGCGGCACGGATTGCGCGGTGACTGCTGCGAACTGGCGCTTGGCGATCGACTTCTCGGCCAAGACCGCTAGCGCCGCCGGCAGGAGCAGAACAACGCCAACAACGGCGCCCATGGCAAAATTCGACTGCCCGGATACTTGATTGTAAATCTCGACAGCGAGCACCGAGTAGTTTCCGCCGATCAGAACCGGGTTGCCGAAGTCGGTGATCACGATCGTGAACACCACGAATATCGCTGACGCAATGCCGTATCGGGTGGAAGGTAACGTCACCGTCCAGAATGTGCGTCCAGCCGAAGCTCCGAGGCTTTCTGCCGACTCATAAAGACGCGCATCGCTCGCGGCCAAAGCGGTCGCGAGTATTAGAAATGCGTGGGGGAAGGCATAAAGAGTGTCTGCGATAAAAATGCCCCAGTACCCGTAAATATCTATTTCGGTTTCGAATGTGCGATTAATGATGCCATTCCGTCCGAGAAGAAACTGCAGTCCCAGCGCCTGAACCAGCGACGGCGAGAAGATAGGTATCAGCGCGATCATCCATAGGAGGCGCCGAAGCGGCATGCATGTGCGCTGCACCGCATAAGCGAAACCATAGGCCATGATGACGGTGAAGACAGTCACCGCGATGGTGACCTCGAAGGTGTTGCCGAGGATGTTCAGAAAGCGCCGGCTTGTGAGGTAGTTCGTGTAGTTAGCAAGACCCAGGCTGCCATCCGGCGTTACAAACGAATAGCCGAGAATCGCCCAGATGGGCACCAGGACAAAAAGAATGAGTAGAAGTCCAGCACCCGCCGCGGTTGCAACTACGAACAGGCGGTCGGCATCAGCTCGTTGCAGGTTTGCAAGTGTTGAGGTCGTGCTCATTACGACGCCGAGCCCAGCCGGTTTAGGTGCTCCCGCGGTAGAACGAACCGCACAAGCTCGCCTAGTGCAAAAGCCTTCCGGGAGGTGTGCACTTCTATTTCCAGTGTTCGGCCCTCGGTCTCAACGATAAGTCGCGTCGTATTCCCGAGGAACGCCATGCGTTTGACGGTGCCCTCCAGCACGAGCTCCCCGGTGCTCGCCCGGTCGACGACACGAATATGTTCGGGGCGAATGGCAAGCGCACGGGCCGCCGCTGAAAAAGCGCCGTTCAGTCGTTCGGACCAGGACGCACTCTCGAGTACGTTCAAGCGGCCGATGAACTCGCCAACAAAGCGTGACGACGGCCGCCAATAGATCTCATTTGCGGAGCCAACCTGTTCGATGCGGCCTTTATTCATCACGACGATGCGATCGGACATCTCCATCGCTTCATCCTGGTCATGCGTGACCATGATCGTCGTGATGCCGAGGCGCTGCTGCAAGTCACGGATCTCCCCACGCAAATTCTCGCGCACCTTCGCGTCAAGCGCCGAGAGCGGCTCGTCGAGCAGCAAAACCTCCGGCTGGGGTGCCAGAGCACGCGCCAGCGCAACGCGCTGCTGCATTCCGCCCGACAACTCGTGGGGATATTTGTGCCCGTCTTCCGAAAGGTGGACGAGGTCCAACATCTCGTTGACCCGAACTTCTTTTTTCGCGTGCGGCACCTTTCGGCAGTCCAACCCGTACGCAATGTTCCTCGCCACGGTTAAATTAGGAAAAAGCGAATAGGACTGAAAGACGACACCGAAGTTGCGCTTGCGAGCAGGCAGGCTTCCGAGATCACGATCACGCAGACGAATCTCGCCGTCATCCAGCGTCTCTAGTCCGGCAATCAGCCTGAGCAGCGTGGTCTTCCCGCACCCCGACGGACCGAGAAAGCAGACGAATTGCCCTTCTTTGATGTCGAGCTCGACGCCGCCTACCGCGGCAACCTCGCCGAAACGCTTGGTGACGTTCCTCAGCGTCAAGAACATGCAGGATGTGCCCTCGCAAACTGTCCTGGCCGCGATCTGGCGACCGGCGGGCGACAACCCATCACGCGCCTCGCACGACGGCGCCGTCCATCCGTTTTCTGATTATCATTCTCAATTATTGGCGTCCACCAATATTAATGTTGCGACCAACACATTTGCTTGCTAGTTTCGCAACATCACAATCCGCATGCTTCGTTTCTGATCCGCGGAGCAGTTCAACGGCACGTAAAGGGGAAACTCGGGATGACGCGCTTTGGCAAATGGTTGCTGGCAGTGACGCTGACTGCTGTCGTCTCCAGCGCGGGGGCCGCAGCCGGGGAGATCACGGTCTATACTTCCCTGGAAGAGGACGACGTGCGCGTCTACCTCGACGCCTTCGCCACGGCCGAACCCAACATCAAAGTGAATCTGCTTCGCCTTTCGACCGGCGACCTTGGTGCCCGCGTGATCGCCGAATCGAGCAACCCGCGAAACGATGTCATATGGGGCCTGGCGGCGACTCAGATCGTCCAACCACGCATCCTGAACCTGCTGGAGGCGTACGAGCCGAAGGGCTTCGACAAGGTGGACGCGAAGTTCAAGGATCCGGATAAGCGTTGGTTCGCGACGACCGGTTATTTCGGCGCTTTCTGCGTCAACACCGAAGTGATGAAGAAGAGAGCGCTGCCCATCCCCGCCTCCTGGGAGGATCTCAAAAACCCGGTCTACAAGGGGCATGTCGTCATGCCCAATCCGGCGAGCTCGGGAGCCGGCTATCTGCACATTGCGGCCCTCCTGCAATTGAAAGGCGAGGAAGAGGGCTGGAAGTTCCTCGAGGATATCGACAAGAACATGGGGCAGTACATCAAGTCAGGCTCGCGGCCGTGTGCCATGGCCAGCAGCGGCGAGTATGCGATAGGCGCATCGTTTGCGTTCAAGGGGGTGAAGGACATCATGGCCGGATACCCGATCAAGCTCGTTATCCCGAGCGAGGGCGCCGGATATGAGCTCGAGGTCAGCGGGTTGATGAAGGCGTCGAAGAACAAGGAGGATTCCCGGCGCTTTCTGGATTGGCTGCTGACTTTGGACGCTGCCCAACTTTATGGACAGCGCGCAGAAATGTCGGCCGTACCCGGAGCAAAACCGCCCGCAGATGTGCTGAAGGCCGGCCTGCCGGAGAATGTCACGAGCATCCTATACCCGGTGGATTTCCGCTGGTCTGCCGAAAACAAGCAACGCGTGACCGAAGAGTGGCGCAAGCGGTTCGAGCGCTAAGCATCGCCGACCGCCGCCGCTTGGCAGCAGTAGGCCCTATCTAATTGTCGACGTTCTCGCCGCCCCGATGTTGCAACCACCACATCGAGGGGATGGCCGTGCCGCGAGGAGATTCCGCGAATGGACTTCATCTTCATGCTGACGCGGCAGGACCGAACCGTGGAGGACTGCCTCGAGTTTCTCGAACTGGTCCGGCCACTGGGGCTGCGCCATATCGGGTTCAAGGATGTCGGCGTGCCCTTGCAGTTGCTCGGAAAATTGACCGACGCAATCCGCGCGCAAGGTGCGACCTCCTACATGGAGGTAGTTTCGCCCAACCCGAGCGACTGTCTACGCTCAGCCAGGGTTGCCCGGGATCTCGGCGTCGACCGGCTTCTGGGTGGCACGCAAGTCGACGAGATCCTCGAAGTCCTGAGCGGTAGCCGCACCAGCTATTTCCCATTTCCTGGCCAGCCGGTGGGGCATCCGACAAAGCTTCGGGGAACACCTCAGGAGATAGAAACACACTGCCGATCCTTCGCAGCGAAGGGATGTCCCGGCGTCGACATCCTGGCTTACCGCGCGATCGACGCTGACGCGCTCGATCTTGTGGCCGCTTCGCGGCGCGGCATCGGGCGGGACGGATTCCTGATCGTCGCCGGATCGATCAATTCACGGGACCGCATCCACGCGCTCAAGACGGCGGGCGCCGATGCCTTCACGATCGGCTCCGCGGTGTTCGATGGCTCGTTCAGCCCAAGCAAGGGGTCCGTGCTCTCGCAGCTCGAAGACATCCTCGAGGCCTGTGCCGGAAACTGAAGCAAATCAGGTTCGAGCAATGCGCCCGATAGCGGGCGCCGTCATCGGAAAATCGCCATGGCACAGCGCACTTTGGAGCGGCTTCTTGCCGGCACCTACCCTGACCCCGACGCAGCCGGCATGCTATCCGTCCCGGTCCGCTCCGTCGTGATCGACACCGGATTGGCGCAAGCGGCCCCGGACCTGATCGCACCGCTCGAGCTTGGCGATCGATTGGCCGTCGTGATGGATCCCGCCACCCGCAACGTTATGGGCGAGGCCATCGTCGCGGCCCTGGCGCGCCGGTGCGGCATCGACAGTGTCGTTCTCAGTGAAGCGCCGCATCCCGATATTGAACTCGTCCATCACGTGATGGCGAATACGTCCGCCTCCGAAGGACTCGTCGCCGTGGGGTCAGGCTCGATCAACGACATCACCAAACACGCGGCCCACCTGACGAGGAAGCCCTATGCCGTGTTCGGGACCGCCCCTTCTATGAATGGATACACATCCGCATCTGCAGCCATTACAGAAGCCGGCCTGAAGAAATCGCTATCGTCCACAGCACCGCGCGGAGTTTTCCTCGATCTCGACGTGCTGGCGGCCGCTCCACAGCGGCTCGTCGCAGCCGGGTTCGGGGATTCGATCTGCCGATGCACGGCGCAAACGGACTGGCTTTTGTCACACCTGCTGACCGGAAGCCCCTATAGGAAGGCGCCGTTCGAGCTACTTGAGGAGGACGAGACTGCACTGATCAGCAGCGCCGGCGCTGTGGCCAAGGGCGATCGAACCGCTATCAGTCTGTTGGCCCACACACTCGTCATGTCGGGGTTCGGCATGACGATTTGCGGCGGCTCACATCCAGCCAGTCAGAGCGAGCATCTCATCGCTCATTATATGGACATGCGTGGATCCAATCTGGCCCCGGCCTATCATGGGGAGCATATTGCGGTTACGACCCTTTCCGTCGCGCGGCTGCAGGAGAGAATGCTCCAGCATGATTCGATCAAGGTTCGGCCGAATGGCGACAGCCTGGCGGCGTTTCGGCAGACCTTCGGGCCGGATCTGGGCGATGCGTGCTGGAGATCGTTCTTACCCAAAGCTCTCGAGCAAGCTCGAGTGAGGCACCTGCAGACCGTATTAGACGGACGCTGGCTGGAGATCCGGAGCGAGCTGAAGCGTACTAGCCGCCCGGCGTCCGAGATCGAGGCTGCGCTGCGCGCGGCCGGCGCTCCGGCCGAGCCATCGGCGGTGGGCGTTCCGAGCGCCTTCTATCGAGAGGCTCTTCTCAACGCGCGCAAGATCCGGGACCGCTTCGGGGTCTTGGATTTTGCCGAGGCGGCGGGCGAGCTCGAGCGGTTCGTCGAGGAAGAGGTTTCGTGCGATGCCTAACGACGATCGGATGCGCCCAATCGCGAATTTTCCGGCCGAAGCGCGGCGACGGGTGCGTGCGGTGCTGACCGACATCGACGATACTCTGACCGAGGATGGCCGCCTGCCACCTGTTGCCTACGCTGCCATGGCGAAGCTAAAGGCCGCCGGGCTGGCCGTAGTCCCCGTGACTGGCCGGCCGGCAGGATGGTGCGATCTCATTGCGCGGCAGTGGCCTGTCGACGGCGTGGTGGGCGAGAACGGTGCGTTCTATTTCCATTACGATGCTGCGCCGCGCGTCATGGTCCGTCGCTATGCCAAACGCGTCGAGGAACGGGAACGCGATCGGCGCGCACTCGAAGCCATACGGGAAGCCGTGCTCGCGGAAGCCCCGGGCGCCGCTGTTGCCGCCGATCAAGCATACCGCGAAGCCGACTTGGCCATCGACTTCTGCGAGGACGTGCCGCCGCTGCCCGAGGAGGCCGTGCAAAAGATCGTCGCCATTTTCGAGCGGTTCGGCGCCACGGCCAAAGTTTCGTCAATCCACGTCAACGGCTGGTTTGGGACCTACGACAAGCTCACGACTAGTTGCCAGTTCCTGCGCGACGTTCTCGATATCGACGTGTTTAACACGCCGGAGGCGATCGTGTTCGCCGGCGACAGCCCGAACGATGCGCCGATGTTCGGCTTCTTCCCTCATGCTGTCGGTGTCGCGAACGTCCTCCGGTTCAAGGACAGCCTGACCGCTGCCCCAGCGTGGGTGACAGAGCAGCCCTCGGCGCGAGGCTTCGCCGAACTCACGGAACTCCTGTTGCAAGCGCGGGCATGATGCGGAGTACCGATAGCCCGACTGAGTCCTTCGATCTGGCCGTGATCGGCGGCGGCATAAATGGCTGCGGGATCGCGCGCGATGCGGCAGGGCGCGGCCTTCGCGTGATCCTGTTCGAAAAGGATGACCTCGCGAGCGGCACATCGAGCGCATCGACCAAGCTTATCCATGGCGGCTTGCGCTATCTCGAGCACCATGAGTTCCGTCTGGTGCGCAATGCGCTCGTCGAGCGCGAGGTGCTGTGGGCGCTGGCGCCGCATATCATTCGGCCGATGCGCTTCATCCTCCCGCATCATCCGGCAATGCGGCCGGCATGGGTCCTGCGGATCGGCCTCCTTCTCTATGACCACCTCGGCGGACGCAAGGCGCTGCCGCCGACACGCACCTTCTCACTCGCGACCGATCCCACGGGGGCGCCTTTGCAGCCGCGGCTGCGAACGCGCGCCTTCGAGTACTCAGACTGCTGGGTCGATGATGCTCGCCTCGTCGTGCTCAATGCACGCGATGCCGGAAACCGCGGCGCCGTCATCCGCACGCGATGCTTGGTCGAAAAGGCCGATCGTCAGGCGGACCGCTGGATCATCACCGCGACAGATCGCCGGACCGGGAACTCTGATATGGTCGAGGCACGGGCGCTCATCAACGCTGCCGGTCCATGGATCGATCGCGTCGACCAGCGGCTGCACCTCCGCACGGCGCGGGCGCGTGTCAGGCTGGTCCGTGGCGCCCATATCGTTGTGCCGCGGCTCTTCGACCACGACCGCGCCTACATTCTGCAGAACGCCGACAAGCGCATCGTATTCGCCATCCCCTACGAAGGCCGCTTTACGTTGATTGGCACGACCGACTGCGATCACACGGCATCGCTCGACGAGGTCTACGCCTCGCCCGAGGAGGTCGAGTATCTCTGCCGGAGCGTATCGGCCTACTTCGCCAAGCCGGTGCGACCGGGCGATGTCGTCTGGAGCTACGCCGGCGTGCGCTCGCTGATCGAAGATGGTTCGGACGTGGCGCAGGCCGCGACACGAGATTACCGCCTGGAGATCGAAGCCGACGGTGGAGCCCCGCTACTTTCCGTAGTCGGCGGAAAAATAACGACCTACCGGCGGTTGGCAGAGGAGGCTCTGGCGTTGCTCGATCCTCATGTGCCAGGGCTTGCCAACCACAATTGGACACGAACGGCTCCGCTTCCAGGCGGTGACTTGCCGATGGGCGGCGTCGCGACACTTGTTTCGTCGCTGGAGCCCCGATATCCAAAATTCGACAGGCTCTACCTCGACCGACTCGTGCGGGCCTACGGGACCCGCGCCGAGCATATCCTTGGGGAAGCGCAGGAGCCCGGCGATCTCGGCGAGGATTTCGGCGCCGGGTTGCGCGAAGCTGAAGTGCTCTATCTCGTACGCGAGGAATGGGCCGAATCGGCGGCCGATATCGTGTGGCGCCGGTCGAAGCTGGGCCTCGGCATGACCTTCGGGCAGATCGATCTTCTCGATGAGTGGCTGGCTCGAAACCGCGCGCAGGCCTATGACTGCCGAACGCCCACTCTCACCTCGACACCGGCCCTGCCAAGCGCACGTGCCAGCGCGGGCGGCGGCGGCTCGTCGGTGGCCAAGTAATCCAGCTCATCGAGGGCGCACACGCTCTCGAATGCCCTCTGTTCCAACTTGGATTGATCCACAGCCAGGATCACCTGCTCGGCCTGCTCGATCATGACCCGTTTGATCCAGGCTGACGTCGATACGGTATCGCTCGGACCGTCGGCGTCGAGGCGGCTCGCCCCGATGATCGCTTTCGTGACGTGGAAGCGCCGCAGATACTCCAGAGTATCCGGGCCGCAAACGCCGCCATCGCGCGGGTCGTATTCCCCGGGACAGACAAGGACGCGGATGGTCGGGTTGATGACGAGCGCGGATGCGACCCCGAAACTGGTGGTCAGGACCGTGAGATCCCGCAACTCCGCAGCGAGCTGGCGCGCTATGTAGATGGTCGTCGACCCCGCATCGATCATGAGGGTATCGCCGGGTGCGACCAGCGCGCTTGCGGCCTTCGCAACCCGAGTGCGTTGGTCGACCATAGTACGGTAGCGATCGTCCAGCGACGGCTCGAGCGCGGGCGGCGGGCCCGCTGCGCCGCCATAGGTTCGGCTCAGCAGTCCGCGCTGGCTCATCTCATCGAGATCGCGGCGGATCGTCTCTGTCGTGACATTGAAGCGTTCTGCAAGCGTCGCGATGCGCACGGCCGGGGAGGCCCTCACCTCCGCAAGGATGGCTTCCTGGCGCTCCAACTTGCCAAACGCCTTGGATTTTCTTCTCAGCACGACGCCTGCTCCGCTGTCGCGGCCTCTGTCGCAGATGCAGACCAAATATTCAATCCCGTCCGGGCCTGGACGGCCTCGGGCTGCTTCCATGGATCGCGATGCTGGGACGGATGGGGCGTTTTGAGCTTGGCTCCGGATGAATTTGTCACGCTTGTATATCGCACGTTGGTGCCGACGCATGATTGCGATCGGTTCCGCAGAGCCGACCCACGCAATCTGCTCCTCGCGGGTACAAAAACCTATTGCGAACCTATCCTGCCGCGCGTGGACACGCTAGTTCGACATCGAAATCTGTATCTACCCACCCACCTCTCCCCGCCAAGAGCCTGATTTGCGTTGGTCCGGGGTGTCTGAGAAGGCCACCCGTGTGACGGTCGCAGAGGTTGCCGCTCGACAACCTTTTCGGCGTGTTCGGGACGACGTGGTACTACGAGCTTGTGTGCCGCCTACGTAGGCGCTCGCCAAACAACCATCGCCGCAGAACCCTTGCGTTCCGTCCGGCATGAAGAGCAAGAGTGACGGTTGAGAAGCCGCAGGCTATTGGGGCCCTAGTGCCTCGAGCCTCTCCGCCGCCTTGGTTACCGCTTCCGCTCGCCGCTTCAGCATACCTTCGGCGTACGTGCGGAACTCGCTAACGACGGCTGGCGGCGCTGTATCGGGTGAACCGGCAGCAAACGGCGGCTGCGGATTGTACTCCATGTAGAGCTGGATCTTCTCGGCTGTGACGCGATTGGAAAGCGCCTCTGCGAGCAGCAGACCGAAATCGATGCCAGCCGTCACGCCACCGCCCGTAATCCGGTTGCGATCGATGCAAACCCGCGCGTTGACGGGCGTAGCACCGAATGCTTCGAGAAACTGCATGGAGGCCCAGTGCGTCGCGGCCTTGTAGCCCTGTAGTAGCCCAGCCGCGCCGAGCACGAGTGCGCCCGTACAAACGGACGTTACATATCGCGCATCGGCTCCTTGCGCCCTGACGAATGACAGCACTTCGCTGTCATCGAGCAGGTCGTTCATGCCGGGGCCGCCCGGGATGCAGATGACATCGAGCTTCGGACACTCGGCGAAGGTCGTGGTCGGCAGGATCTTTAGGCCGACGTCGCTGATGACTGGCTCGAGATCCTTCCAGACCAGATGGACGTCGGCGTTCGGCAGCCGCGCCAAGACCTCGAACGGTCCCGTCAGGTCGAGTTGGGTCAGGCGCGGGAAGAGAACAAGCCCAATCTGATGGCGCAGGCTGCCACTCATTGCGTTTACCTCTCGACAGACCGATCTGAGCGCTGAGCTTCTGAATCGGCGGGCTGGGCGGGCAACGATTCGATGTAACGCGCCGGCTCACGCGCGGATCGATCGACCTTCACGTCGAAGATATCGAAGCGATTGTAGTAGCCGACGACATCGTGAAATTGCTTCGGCTCGACCGACAAGGCGGTATCGATTTCGCCGTAGACGATCCCTTCTTCGCCGCTGATGACCTCGCTCATCACAGAGCCTGTCGGATCAAGAATCATGGAGACGCTCTTCGGCGAGCGCTCGATGATCTCTCGAACGCTCTCGTCCTCACGCGCAACAGCGGTGATGAGCTTCTCGTCCGCGAGCGCCGATGAGACGATGTTGAAGACCTTCGCCTCGAATGCGTGCGCGCCCGCGCGGATCTCGATGGCTTTGCGCAAATCGTAGCCGGCGTTGTCGTTCGGTGGGCGCGTCGGCCAAATGGGCGGGTAGGTCGAGATGTGCACCTGCTCGCCTTCCGCCATGAGGGCGTAGCGCGAGAGCGGGTTCGTGTTCTCGCCGCAGATGAGCATGCCGAGACGGCCGATATCCGTCTGCGTGACGCGCAAACCACGGGCATCGCCGTTGGCCCAGATCAGCTTCTCGTAGAACGTCGGCACCAGCTTGCGGTGGTGGTTGATGATGCTGCCGTCGGGGCCAATCAGCAGGTTGGAATTCCACAAGCACCCCACGCTGGCATCGGTGCCTTCGCTGATTCCCGTCGAGACATAGACGCCATACTCGCGTGCGGCGGCGCAGAGGCGCGTCACCTCCGGACCGTCCTTTCGGACGGATTGCATGGCAAGGGAGCGGAAGAAATCATGGTTCTCGATCGGCGCTCGCAGTGCCGCCCAGACCGGGAACCCAGGAATGAAGCTCTCGGGAAATGCGACCAGTGCGGCGCCGGCTTTCGATGCCTCCCGGATGAAGGAGATACCCTTGTCGACCGTTGCGTCAGCGTCGAGAAAGACCGAAGCAATATGGCAGGCGGCTGCCTTGAAGCGTGGGTAGGTCTGCGGCATGCGGTGTTCCGATTAGGTTGGCTTACTTGTTGGTGTGCAGGTCCACGACCTTGCCTCGGTGCGGGCGCATTGCTGCCGGTTCTGCCGAACTGCTTGCGGCCCACAGCGTTTCGAACAGCCCGGTCTGCATCGCGGCAAACTCTGCGCTCTCGATGGTCATGGCAAAGTTCTCTTTACGGGACGAGATCAGAGCGACGGTGTCGTCGTAGATATACGTCGTCATCGAGAAGCTGAAATTCTCCGGCGCATAGCGCAGAACACGCAAGTCCGCAGGACTATCCGGCCAAAGCTTGTGCAGGTCTCTCGTGGCCGATCTCAGGACGCGCAGTGTCACGCCGGCCTCGATGCGTCGCCGGACGTGGTCGTCCATCCACGCGCGGCCCGGGACTTCATACAAGTCGCTCATCGAGAGGATGCCGAGCAGTGTCTTGCTGCGGCAGGTGATTGTCTGGTCCAGAACGGCCTTGATCCCGTCCGCCCCCTGGAAGTAGCGAACCTTGGGCTTCTCAGGCGTGCGGTTATGCAGTGACATGAGCTCGGGCATGACGGCCTCGAGCTCCTTGCGCCGCTCGTCGACGATCTCAAGCACGCGTGCCGGCGACTCGGCCACGATCAGCATGGAACGATCGCTGGACTGTGGGATCTCGTTCACGAGCCGCTGCTTGAGCAGGCGCGAAAAGACATCATAGGCATTGGTGCGACTGATGCCGGCCTTGCGCGCGATGTCGCGCATCGGCGCACGACCGAGCTCGAGCGCCGCCAGATAGAAGCGCACCTCGGTTTCGTGCAGGCCGATGTCAATCAGAACGCGATCGATCGCCATCTGCTCCCTTCCGCGTCAGCTGATGTCGGGCGTGAGGCAGCGCCGACACTGCCACCATTCGATACGAGCTGTCGATACGAATTGACACTACGCGACTACATAGGAGTGAGTTTTGCGCATTTAGCCTGTAATTCAAGCAAACAGGTCAGTTGCATAATGTGTCAATTCGTGTTGACGATAGAGCATCGGGACTAGCTTAGGTTCCGCGGCCCCCGCGCATGTGCGGGCCGATACGCATGCATGGACACTGGGGGCTCCGTGACCGAACTCGTTCTGGCTCTCGCCGTCAACGGCTTGGTTTGGGGGCTGATCATTGCGCTCATCGCGCTCGGCCTTTCGATCATTTTTGGATTGCTCGACATCATCAACGTCGCGCACGGCGACTTCTTCATGCTCGGCACAGTGGTCGCGCTCGTGCTGGCGACCTCGACAGATTCTTACTGGCTGGCGCTGGTGCTCGTGCCGATCATCGGCTTCGCCGTCGGTCTGCTCATAGAGCGCGTGATCATCCGTCCGACCATTCGCCAGGCGTCGCTGACCATCGTCACGACGTTCGGACTTTCGATGATGCTGCAGGAAGGTGTGCGGGCGACGTACGGCGCGCAACCGCGCCGCATGGCCGCTCCGATCGAGGGCACGATCCCGCTCTTTGGCATAGACTACGACGTCTACCGCATTTTTGCGGCCGGCTTTGCCGCGCTTTGTCTGATTGCGTTCTTCGCCTTTCTCACACGCACCAAGCTCGGTACGTGGATCCGCGCAGTGCGCCATGATCCGGAAACCGCGACGGCGCTCGGCGTTCCAGTTGCACGCATCTGTGCCATCACGTTCGGCCTCGGCACGGCCATGGCGCTCCTGGGCGGTGCGATCGCCGCGCCAATCACCACTGTCGAGTTCCGTACCGGCGTCGACATCCTGCCCTTCTGCTTCATGGCAGTCATCATCGGCGGGCTCGGCAATCTGCAGGGCACTGTCGCCGCCGCCTTGCTTCTTGCCGTTTTGGAGGGGCTCGTGACCAGCGTGACTGATCCGACGATCGCGCGCATCGTGTCGCTGGGCTTCATGAGTGTTGCATTGCTCGTGCGCCCGCACGGCCTGTTCTCGGGGGCGACGCGATGAACGCGACCACCATATCTCGCGCTGCGCTGGTTCTGACCATTCTAGCCCTGGCCGCAGTTCCGACCGTTCTACCGATGTTCGGAAGTCCGTTCTGGATCGACATCATCGCGGAGATCCTGATCTGGTCGCTCCTTGCAGCGAGTGTCAATTTGCTGCTCGGATATGTCGGGCTTCTATCCTTCGGCCAAGCGCTCTACTTCGGCGTCGGCATGTACGGCGCGGCCCTTTCTGTCATTCATTGGGGCGCCGGCTTCTGGGGAGGCCTCGCGATCGGGATCGTTGCGGCGATGATCATGGCCGCGATCGCCGGAAGTGTCGCCGTACGCCTGACCTGGCACTACTTCGCGATCATCACGGTCGTCTTCTCGCTCATTTTGTACTTCGCGGCGATGAGCGCCAAGCCTCTCACGGGCGGCGACGATGGCATCTCATTCAGTGCCGTCGAAGTCTTCTCCCTCGGCGGCCACACGCTCTCGCTGGCGGACCAGAGCGTGCAGTACTACACGATCCTGATCGTCGTCGCGGTCATCTATGGGCTCTTCAGCACAATCGTGCGCAGTCCGCTCGGCGTGCGATTCATGGCCGTTCGCGAGAACGACCGGCGCGCCGCACTCGTCGGCATCAATGTGTATCTGACGCGCTACGTGGCCTTTGTCCTCGCGGGCGGATTAGCCGGTGCATCGGGAGCGCTGTTCGCCTTCTTCGGGCGTTACGCATCGGCCTCGTACATGTTCTACCACGTGTCTGGCGAGGCCGTAGTCTGGGCAATCGTCGGTGGTGCCGGTAGCTTGCTCGGGCCTCTGTTCGGCACAGGCTTGCTCATCATTCTGCGTGAGATCATCTCGGCATTCTGGGAGCACTATCTGTTCGTCGTAGGAGTTCTCACGGTTCTCGTCGTGATCTTCGCGCCGCGTGGGCTGGCAGGTGCCTGGACCGACGCTCTGGACTACCTGACAAAGACTGATGGCTCAGGTGTCACCGAAGCAGCCGCGCCTTCCGACGATCACGCGCGAGCCAAGTCGGTCACCAATGCTACGAGGGGAGGCTGACGTGCTCGACAAAAGGAGCGAGAGCGTCGCTCTCCGTGTGAGCGGCCTTACGCGGCGCTTCGGCGGCCTCGTGGCGGTCGATAACATCAGCTTCGATCTGCCGGCCGGGCGCCTCAACGCAATCATTGGCCCGAATGGTGCCGGCAAGACGACGCTGTTCAATCTCATCACCGGAGAGATCCGCCCCGATGCGGGTCGCGTCGAGGTGCATGGCCAGAACATTACGGGTCTGAAACCGCATCAGATCGTCCGCCGCGGTGTCTCGCGCACTTTGCAGATCAAGAGCGTTTTCGCGGGGCTCACAGTTGCAGAGAACGTTCGCGCGGCGGTCATGGCACACGAAGGCGTGGCCTCCCCCTTCCGCTCCGCAGCCTCCTATGGCGCGATCAACCGACGCGTCGGAGAACTCGTGGAGCAGGTTGGCCTGAAAAGGCACATCAATACGCGCGCTTCGGCGCTCTCGTACGGAGATATCGCGCTGCTCGAGATTGCACTGGCGCTCGCCAATGAGCCGAAGCTGCTGCTCCTCGATGAGCCTGTGTGCGGTATGGGACCACAGGAAACAGAGCAGACCGTCGACACGATCCGCGCGATCTCCAAGAGCGTCGATGTCGTCCTGATCGAACACGACATGGAAGTCGTCTTCGCCATTGCCGACGAGATCATCGTCATGGCGCAGGGCGCACTGCTCGCGCGGGGTGCGCCCGCCGAGATCACCAGTTCAGCCGAGGTGCAAGAGGCCTATCTCGGCGCGCCGGAGGAGGCCGACTGATGGCAGCACTCGCGATCGACGGCGTTACGGCTTCAATTGGTAAGATCCCGGTGCTGCGAGGCGTCAGCCTGCGCGTCGAGCCCGGCGAAACGGTTGCGCTGCTCGGGCGCAATGGCGTCGGCAAGACTTCGACGCTGCGCTCCATTCTCGGACTGCTGAAGCGTACCGGCGGGACTGCAAGCTACAATGGCGTGAACCTCGATACGGTTCTGCCGCACAAGCTCGCGGCACTCGGCATCGGCTACGTGCCACAAGGGCGCGGGATGTTTCCGCTGCTCTCGGTGAAAGAGAACCTCACGCTCGGCCTTACGGGCGCGCCGGATCCAGCGGTGATGGCGGACATCTTCCGGCGTTTTCCGCGCCTCGAGGAGCGCCTTTCCCAGGCGGCGGGCACGCTGTCGGGTGGCGAGCAGCAGATGCTCGCGCTGGCCCGCTGCCTCGTCATGAAGCCGTCGCTGATCATGCTCGACGAGCCGACGGAAGGGATCATGCCGAAACTCGTCTCGCAGATCCGACACGAGATCTCGGAGATCGCCAAGCAGGGGATATCCGTTCTTCTGGTCGAGCAGAACCTGCGCACGGCGCTTCGCCTCGCAAGCCGCGTCTATCTCATGGAGCGTGGCACGATCGTGCACGAGGCGACGCCAGATGCATTGCGTGCCGATCCCAAAACCGTTCACCGCTATCTAGGCGTTTCGCTCTAGTCTCATCAGGAAGGAGCTTCAGTTATGACCAAGCGTCCCCCCAAGTTGGCTCTCACGAAGAGGTCCGGGAGTGAACTGAAGCAAAGCGGCGTCACGCGCCGCAGCTTCCTCGAAGTCGCGCTCGCTGGCGGTGCCGCCGCGAGCGGCGCCTACATCAGTCTTGCCAGCGGCATGTCGGCGTTTGCACAGGCGAGTAGTCCGATCGTCATCGGACATCACTGCGAGCTGACGGGCGGTTTCGCATCCTGGGGCTACTGGCACAACAAGGCGGCTCTCGCGGCGGCGAAGTACATCAACGAGAGTGGCGGCATTGCCGGACGCAAGCTCGAGCTCGTCACGGAAGACACCGAATCCAATCCGGCGGCTGGTGCACGGAAGCTCCGCTCGCTCATCCAACGCAATCGCGCGTCGTTCATTGCGGGCTCGGTGCATTCCGGCGTGATGCTGGCGTCCATCCCGGTCGCGACCGCGATGAAGACCGTGTACTTCTCGACAGGCGAAGCGACAGAAGCGACCGGTGAAAAGGGTACGCGCTACAGCTTCCGGACGGGCACCGATACGTACGGCCTCGCCGCTGCTGGCGCGCCGTGGGCCTATGAGAACCTCGGCAAGACCTGGACGATCATTTCGCCTGACTATGCCTGGGGGCACAGCCACTACAAGGAGCACAAGGCGGTTATCGAGAAGCTTGGCGGCAAGGTCCACGACCCGATCTATGTGCCGCTCGATGCGAAGGATCTGGTGCCGTATCTCGCGCGGATTCCGCAGGATACGGAGGTCCTCTTCTCCGTGTTCTTCGGTGCTCTTTCGATCGCCTTCTACACGCAGGCGAAATCGATGGGCCTTGAGAAGACGATGCGCATGTATTCCGTCTCCGGCACGATCGAGGCCATTGCGCCGGCCGATCTCAAGGGCGCCGCAGAGGGCGTCTACATCGTCGAGAACTTCCCGCGCATGTTGAAGTACAAGGACGACGAGTTCCACAAACAGTACAATGCCCTCGTTGGTACCGACGACGTGCACGGGCGCGAAATCGGCGGCGATAAGGTGAATGCCAAGAGTCACTCCTGGCAGAGCTGGGAGAACCTGTTCGCGATCAAGCAGGCGATCGAGACGAGCGGCTGGAAGCAGAAGAGCGACGACAAAGGGGTGATCGAGGCCCTCGAAGGGATGCAGATGGCGAACTCCATCGGGTTCCCCCAGGGCGCCAAGACGCTGCGCAAGGAAGACCACAGCGGCATCATCGATTGCTACATCAGCCGCATCGAGAATGATGAACTCCACGTCAAGAAGAAGGTGACGAAGGAGGAGATGGCCAAGTTGCTTCCGCCTCGCTTCGACTTCTCCAAGCAACCGCTCTAGTCGAACGAACGATGGCACCGCGCGACGAACGGCGCGGTGCACGTCCTCTAATCGGCGCCGCTCTTTGCGGCGCCGATTTTGTTTGTTGT
>JAEZHL010000073.1 GCA_023416575.1 Pseudomonadota bacterium | reverse complement strand
GACATTTGGATCGTCCTGAAGTCAACTCGGGTGTCTGGGGAAGCGTGGCGAATGTAACTCCGTCTTCCTTGTGGCTGGTTTTCGTGAACAGTCTTTTATATTCCGTATTCATTCCGGGGGTTGAGGCTACCCGCTCCGCATCATTTATTTTGAACTATCGAGGACTCGCAGGTGGTCTTCTTGGGCCTAGTCTGTGGATCTGCGTTGTAGCTTGGGTCCTGATTTCGCAGTTCGGAAATCGGCACCCGAATCGCGATGGAGTCTGGCTCATCGCCCTGGCCGGGATCTGGTTCGTACCCCGCGTGATCTTCTACACGTGGTGGGATCCGTTCGATCCATTCCTGTTTTCGGTGTTGAGCTTGCCTGCGGCTTGGCTATTGCTCCTCGCATTGTTGGGCTCATCCAGATGCTCTTCTGGCAAGTCAGATACGGGCACAGCTGCCTCGACCGCCGTAGGACTTGTGAGCGTGCTCGCCTTGCTGGTTTGGGTGCATAATGCAGTTTATCTGATCTCACCATTGCGCACTTTCGCTCTCCAGTGAGCTTGTAAGCGCCGAGCACAGTTAGGTTAATTTTGATGCTTCTGAAGCTCTCACAAAGCCTCTCGGGCGAGCATCGCCAGATACTCGCCGTAGGATGAGTTGGCGAGCGAGATTGCCAGCGCACTCAGCTCCTCACGACTTATGAAGCCCATGCGGAACGCGATCTCCTCGGGACAGGCGATGCGGAATCCCTGGCGCTTTTCGAGCGCACGCACGAAGTCCGATGCCTCGGAGAGAGAATCGGGCGTACCAGTGTCGAGCCACGCGTAGCCTCGTCCCAGTTTCTCGACGCGGAGTGCGCCCATCTCGAGGTAGATGCGGTTGACGTCCGTAATCTCGAGCTCGCCGCGGCTCGAAGGCTTTAGCCGGCTCGCTATGTCGACCACGCGATGGTCGTAGAAGTAAAGCCCCGTTACAGCCCAACGCGAGCGCGGCAGCCGGGGCTTTTCCTCGATCGAAATCGCACGGCCGCTGGCGTCGAATTCTACCACGCCGTATCGCTCAGGATCGCTGACGGAGTATGCGAAGACCGTGGCTCCGTCCTCATGACTTGCGGCGCTCCTCATGGTGCCGCCCAGATCATGGCCGAAATAGATGTTGTCACCAAGAATGAGCGCGGATTGCCCTCTCCCGATGAACTCACCACCGATGATGTATGCCTGAGCCAGTCCCCCTGGAGTGGGCTGTTCCGCATAACTGAGCTTCATACCCCATTGTGAGCCGGTGCCCAGGAGGCGGCGAAAGAGCGGAAGATCGTCAGGAGTGGAGATCAGGAGAACATCACGGATACCCGCCAGCATGAGTGTCGTCAGCGGATAATAGATCATTGGCTTGTCATAGACGGGCAGCAGCTGCTTCGAAACCACGATCGTAGACGGGTAAAGCCGTGTGCCCTTGCCGCCAGCGAGAATGATTCCCTTCAAACTGGACCCCCACCCTCTACTTCGAACTCGTTCAGTACTCAGGCAATCAGCAAGTCGCGGGCGTTTCACTCTCAGTCCGTGCAAAATGAGAAAGCGCTCCAGCGCATTCCTCAACTCGCTCGTGCGACTTCGATCAGCCCCAGGCGCTCGCCCCGGTAAACCCGCTGGCGCAAGTCTTGCCACCAGTTGCGATTTTCCAGATACCAGCGGACTGTCTTATCGAGGCCGCTTTCGAAGCTCTCTGAGGCGCGCCAACCCAGCTCCCGCTCGATCTTTGTTGGATCGATCGCGTAGCGCTGATCATGTCCTGGCCGGTCAGGAACAAATGTGATGAGGCGGCGCCGGCTCGCGGCTGCGGGCACCAACAAATCGAGGGTGTCACAAATCCGCTCGACCACCGCGAGATTCGTGCGCTCGTTGCGACCCCCGACGTTGTACTTCTCGCCCGGATGCCCCTTCTCAAGGATAAGCTGCAACGCCTTGATATGGTCCTCGACATAAAGCCAGTCCCTGACGTTCGAGCCATTGCCGTAAACTGGCAACGCTTTCTCCTCAAGGCCATTCAGGATCATCAACGGGATGAGTTTCTCGGGAAAGTGATAGGGTCCGTAATTATTGGAGCAATTCGATATGATGGCGGGGAAGCCGTACGTTCGAAACCAGGAGCTGACGAGATGGTCAGCCGCCGCCTTGCTGGCCGCGTAGGGTGATGATGGCGCATACGGCGTCGTCTCTGAGAAAAGCCCTTCTGGCCCCAGCGAGCCATAGACCTCGTCGGTCGAGACATGAACGAAGCGGAAGGCATTCCTCCGATGAGGCGGCAGTGACAACCAGTATGTGCGTGCGGCTTCCAGTAGAGCGTACGTGCCCAGAACGTTGGTTCGCATGAAGACGTCCGAACCGTTGATCGAGCGGTCGACGTGGCTCTCGGCAGCAAAATGCAGCACAGCGTCCGGACTGCACTCCCGGAACATTTGGTGCATGGCCCCGGCATCGCAAATATCGGCTTTGATGAACATGTAGCGCGGATGCCGTGCGACCGAGGTCAAAGACGCGAGATTAGCGGCGTAGGTCAGCTTATCGACGTTGACAATGCTGATGCCCGGCTGTTTCAAGAAATATCGGCATGCGGCTGAACCAATGAAGCCGGCACCGCCGGTAATGATGATTTTCATGATCCCGAACACGGATTGAGATGCGGACCTACTTTTTTCCAAGCCAAACCGAAGACTAGCACCAATCGCGTTGTCCCGCCGCATCGACAACGGAATCAGCGCCACGCCTGTTGCGCACCTTCGAGCGCGTATCAGTCACCACCGGTGCCAGGAAGCCCCGCAACTCGAACAGGGTTTTGACGCTGTCAGCATAGCGATATTTATAGCGCTCCGTCCCGCGGCCGAAGGAATACTCGGCCTCATCGCCCGCGAGAAACGCGGACCAACTCGCGCCCATGACCGCCGTGCCCAATCCCCCGAGCGCGTCCTTGTCGCTGACGCAGTAATAGAAGTGCCGCGTCCGACCACCCGGTATGTCGAGCTGAGCGCCTAGGAGCGTTCCATCCCCAGCGCGGGCAGTGAAAAGCTGGGCGCCGCACTCATCCATCAACATTCGGAGCATCTGAAAAAAGCTGTTGGACCGATTGCCGGCTCCCCACCGCCGTTCATGAAGCCGCTGGAGCTCCTCGACGTCCATGCTCCGTGATTGCTGTAACCGAATGCCCTCGTCTTGGAGGCGTGCGATGGCACGTCGAAAGCTGGAAGGGAGCCTGCTCGGTTTTCGCGAGACGACGGGGCAGACCGCGGAGAGCATGTCCGCCCAGATCCAGTCGGGAAGTCGCGCAGCGAGCCCCTCTCTCAGGATGCGCGCCTGCCGCTCGCTCAGGAGTGGGAGTCTCAGGTGATCCACCCCGGTTTCGACAATGGTGGCGGCGATGAAATCAGCCAGCGCGTCAACCCCCTCGCCCGCTGTACCGTGGAACATGAAATCCGCCTCGTTCGCCGCCGGGACAGTGAGCCCCCGCGCTCCCGACGATTGCGGGGCGATGAGCGCATAACCGCCAGGATTCTGCCGAAAGACGGTGGTGGATGGCAGAGAAGCGAGGAAGAAGTCGCGGACCCGGCTGTTCACCATGTCCTCAACAGCATCGCGCGGCTCGGTAAATGGATCGTGTGGATCATCAATGGCCAGCATGGCGGGCTTCCCCTTCCATGAGGCGCAATAATTCCTCCACGGTCGAAAACGGTCGAATCGCAGCGCAATTGGCCGGCCGGATCAGTCCCAATTCCAGCGCCGTTTCGATTTGCAGCAACATCGGCGCGTAGAAGTTTTCCCAGTTGTAGAGGTAAATCGGCGGGCATTCGACTTCCCGATCCACCGCCCTGCGCGCCAGCAGATCGAAAAGCTCGTCCCAGGTTCCGAGGCCGCCCGGATAACAAAGGATGGCATCGACTTCCTCGAACATAACCCGCTTGCGTTCGGCAAGATCGCGGCAGCGGACCAGTTCCGACCTGGTGAAAACGATATCCTCAGTCTCGAGCCAGCTGGGGAACACGCCAATCACATGCCCATCGGACGCGGCAAAGGCGGCCGCGAACTCGCCCATCAGGCCGACCTTTGATCCGCCGAAAACGAGTGTTTTGAACCGCCTCGCCATGACGCTGGCAACAGCGCGCACCTCGATCCCTGCCAGCCTCGTGTCTTCCCGCTCCACACCGGAGCCGATAAAGCACAACCTCATGACGCGCGCTCCAGCTCCATGACCACACGCTCGGCATCTTCCGGTGCATCACGAATGGTGACGCCGGACTTGATCGCATAATAGGGATCGACAAAACCCGATCCGATTGCAGAAATCGTGCCTAGTCTCACCTCGGTCCGGGCAAGGTCCGGGTCGTGCCCGGCCGCTTCAGAAAGCTCCGCCTCCAGCCAGGGCACGTTCGAGGCTACGTGCCATCCGGACTCCATCAGGCTCGGATAATTGATGCGGGATGGCCGCTCGAAGAGCACTGTGAAAGGCAGGTCTCCATCATGAGGTTCAATGATACGTGTTTGCAGGCGACTACAGGCCCGCGACATGGCCTCGTACTGACGGAGAATGCGCGTGCGCATGAAATTGAAACGCGTGAGCTGGGCGCGCAAAACGGCTCCAATGATTTCGCTAGACCTCAGTGAAAGGCCAGGCTCGGCGCGCTCGCCCAACCTCCTTTTACCGTCACGCATCACGAGGCCTTGATCGTGACGTGCACTAATACGGGAAAATATCGTGGGATCAGAGGCGATGATGCAGCCACCGTCGCCGGTGCTGAGCAATTTGTGATGGTTGAACGAGCACCAAGCGGCGAGACCATAGGTGCCGGCCCGGCGGCCTTTTACGGAAACACCAAATGACTGGGCGACATCCTCGAGCAGAACGATATTTCGCTCCGCGCAAAGGCGCGCGATCTCATCGATCTTCTGCTGGCCCCGCCCCATCAGATGGGTGACAACGACCGCCTTCGTGCGCTCGGTAAGGCGCGTTGCAACGTCCTCAGTGCGCAGTTGCAAGTCGTCGTCCAGCGGCAGGAAGCGCGGCACCAGCCCCGCCCGCTTGATGCAAGACCAGTTGGCTAACCAGCCGAATGGCGAAATGAGCACCTCGCTGCCTGGCTCGAGCTCGAGAACCTCCAGCACCAGCGCGAGTCCAACCGTGGCTGATGGCAGCAGGAGACATCGCGTCCCCGGATACATACGCTCGATTTCGCGCTCGGCCTGCCAGCACTGCGAAGTCTCGCCGACCATCCGATGCAGCGCGCGCGAACGCAGGACCCGCTGGGTGAGCAGTTCCTCGACATCGCCGATGAGAAGGTTGCCTATTCCCATTGCGGCCGCTTTTCGTTGGAGAGATAAAGTCCGAGATAGCTGGCGAACCGAGACTCGAAGTCGAAGGCTCCGGGCTTTTCGTACCAGCCACGCACAACCCGCAGAAAATCACCCTCTAATTCAGGATCGAAAGTGAAATCCGCTGACTTGATATTTTCCGCGATACCAGCGTGGCGGGAAACAAAGGCCGGACGCTTTGCCTCAACTGCATAATTGGGCATCAGGCAGTAGGGATCATAGAGAGACGGCACCACGAGTGCAGAAGACTCGCGAATACGTTGCCGCAACTCGTCCAGCGACACCTTCGGCTCGATTGTCACCGCGCCGGATAGCCCCTCCGCGGCGGCGGCATTCTCGATCTCGCGAATATAGTCTGCACCCTTACCAGGGTTACGCTCCCGACACAGGATCGCGAGCGAGGCGTCGATGCCACGCCTGTCCGCCCAGTGGCGCACCCGGGCGAACTCGCGGCACAGTTCCACGAAGCCCTTCTCACGAACGGGACGGCCGCCGGTGATGAAGGTGAGCCGTCCGTCGCGAGGCGCAGCCACCGCGTAGCTCGCACGCCGCTGTACCGCAAATGAGCGCAGATCGAGCCGCTCCGGATGCACCCAGCGCTCGAAGAACTTCTTGTCCAGCGAGCTTTCCAGAACCACCCGCATGCAGGATTCGCTGAGTTTGCGCTCATATTCGGCGGCGACGGTGAGCTCCTGCGGGGTCATCGTCCAACCTGTACCACCGCGCGCCTCGACGACCGCCTTGAGACGGCCGGTCGTCAGATATGGGGAGAAAACTGTCTTCAGAGTGGAAATGCGGCGCCAGAACTCGCCAGATTCGGCGAGAAAACCGGATTCCCAACTGTGGAAATGCGCGATCGCCCCCGACGCCAAGCTGAGCCCGTCGAGTGCGGCGATCACCTGCAGTGACAACAATTCGGACACCTGCCCGAAGGTCAGTCCCCTCTTGGCGTCCTTGTAGAGGAAATCGGGGATGCGGCAGCGGATCGTGTTCCCCGCCCGTTGCGAGGCCGATGAGTAGATGATCTCGTAGGTGATCTCATCCACATCGTCGAACGTGACAATGCAATGGTTCGTCAACCGGCCAGGCTCGCCGAACTCAGCGTCAGTCAGCGCTGTGATCTCGGCCACGGTGCCGTTCTTCAGCGCATCGAAACGCTGCCATTGCCCGACGAATTGGCCGAAGGCGAAATGCACGACCCCGATCGGCATTTCGGGGATGCGCTCTTCCGAGAAATATCGCGTCTTGCGACTCAGCGTACCGTAGCGCCGAAGTCGGCTCATCAGCTTCGTTTCGATGGCATCGAACTCGAGCTTAAAATGCTTGCGCGCGTGCGCCCACGCCATCGCCATCAGGGCAAAGAGAACATCACCGAATTCCTCCTCCATCAGAGAAGGGTCGTCGGCCGAGACGAACTCGTCGATTTCAGAGACAAGATAGGCGCGTAGTTCCGCCGCCGAGAGACCGATGCTCTCGATCAGCCGTGCCACCTTCATGTGCTCGATGGAATTCAAGATATGAACCGTCGATCTGCGACTAATTCGCAATCACACCGAAACATTGTTCCTATGTCTTGGCCATGAGCACGCAGAGACATCTCTCATCTCCGTAAAAGTCGCTGGATACGATCCCACGCTCGACGCTCAAGACTTCGAGGCTTGAGAAAGCCCGCCTCACCTCCGCCTCGGAATAAGTTCTCGAATACATGCTGTGACCTCCGATTTCGGAAATCGAGGAGCCGTCCTGGTCCTCCCCGGCGTCGGGCTCGTTCAAGGCGATGAGGGTCGCCCCACCTGGCTTCAACGCCCGGGCAATTTTTCCCGCGACGAGATCGAATTGCGATGGCGTCAATCCAAGGAGAGAATAGCTCGCCAGAACTCCGTCGAACTCTCCGTCAAAGGAGATGTCGAGCATGGATTGTTGCACGAATGTCGCTTCCGGCACCGCGGTGCGGGCCGCGGCAATCATGGCCTCGGCAAAATCGATCCCAAAGACATCGAACCCTTGCGCCACGAGCAGACGAGCCACCGCGCCGATGCCACACCCCAGATCGAGTACCCGACCGTTCGCCGGCAGGACCTTGGCGAAATGGTCGAAGGATTGAATGAAGGCAGGACAGCCAAGATGCGGCGACGGCAACTTCTGGCCGATTGATTCCCAGGCGGCACGACTCGTCTCGACAGCCCCCACTTGACCCATGCCTGATCATTCCTGTTTAAACGTTGATCGCCCTTTGGCAAGCTCGACATGCGAGTTTGAACACGTTATGCACGCTCCAGCTGAGCGCAAGTGCGTTTGGCAAGGTTATGCACCATATCCACCGGACTGTTGGATTTGTAGATCTTGCCTGTTGTCGTCCGTCAGCATACCGCACATGTATTGCAGCTCTTCGAAAACCGCTAAAGGGGAATCGCGTGCTCTTGTCGTTTCGCGATCCGCACAGCCTGTTCCAGCGCACCAAATTTCGTTTTACTGAACGGGCGAGCGGCTACAAGACCGAACGGCGGCTGTTCGAGGAGCGCCACGGCTACCCTCTCAATCTCGAAGATCCGCGCAGCTTCAGTGAAAAACTGTGCTGGCGGAAGCTGTTCGACCGCAATCCCCTGCTACCGCGGATCGTGGATAAATACGCGGTACGCGGCTTCGTCCGCGAAGTGCTGGGACAAGATTGGGCCGATCAGGTGCTGATCCCGCTGCTGGCGGAGGCGACCGACCCCGCGAAGATCCCATTTGACAAGCTGCCGCCCAACTACATCCTCAAGGCAAATCACGGCTCCGGAGATAACCTGATCGTCTGCGCTGACAAGGCTCAGGATGTGCCGGACGTCATCCGCAGGTGCAAGCTGTGGCTCGCCCAGTCCCACAGCACCTATAAGCATGAGTGGGCGTATGACATGATCCGACGTCGGATCGTCGTTGAGGCCTTGATCGATAACGGGAACGGACAGCCCGTCCGCGAGATCAAGCTGCAGATGTTCCACGGCAAGTGCGAGCTCGTCCAGGTGCTCAATGACGGCTCCTGGTACGACGGCGTGAATTACATGGGCTCGGGCCTGCCGACGCTGACCTATTTCACGCCTGATTGGACGTGGCTCGATATCAGCTGGAAGTATTACTGGACCAACATCGAGTTCCCCAATGATCGCCACCAATCGCCGCCGCAACGCCTCGACGAGATGATCGCGCTCGCGGAAAAGCTGGCTGCGCCGTTCGACTACATCCGCGTGGATCTTTACGAGGTGCCGGACGGAATCCGCTTCGGCGAGCTGACGCCCTACCATCTGAGCGGCCATGCCGCGATCACGCCGCGCGCGTTCGACTTCGAGCTTGGTGCCAAATGGCGCCTGCCCCGCCGAGCTGGGCGGAGCGCTGCAGGAAGGCGCGCCTGATGCCGCTCGGGATCGCAGGTTGGCCTCTCCGTGACGCATCGGTCGAAGCTGTCAATGCTGCCTGGACGCTGTCCCGGGCACCGGTCGTGGAATTGCCCAAGGATCTTCTCGACAAGGTCTCAATCAAGCATCTCTTCCGCACAGCTCGTGCGGCGGACAAGGAAATCTCATTCGCTGGCACCACCGATTTCGCCAGTCTCGGAGGCATGGGCTGGGCGAACTACGGTCGTTATCTCGATATCCAGGTCGCCCAGGCGCGGTTTCTCTGCACGCGTCTGTTCCGGGTCTTCCTACAGGCAGAAACGCGGGACAACTTCTTCCGTGCACTCGAGAACCTGGAGCGGTTCACCCGCCAGGTCACGGACATTGAAGTCGTCGTCGAGACGCATAGCGGCTGGGAATCGACGGCGCCCGGACTGTCAGCCTTCCTGGAGATCACGCGCACGCGCCTCGTGGTGGATTTCGGCAACATCACCGATGAGGCGGCGGCGGAATTCATTCTACGGAGCGCGATGGGCGAGCGGATTGCCTATTTCCACTTGCGCAGCCTCCCAGGCGTGCCGTCGGCAGATCCGATCGTGGACGGACGTGAGGCGCGCGCCATGCGTGCTTATCCGGATCATAGTTTCTTGTGGGAGCCCAAGAACCTGGACACTCCGGCTGCTCTTGCCATCTGGCATCAGCGGCAGGCCGGCGCATCCGCATAGCGCCGCGCAGCCCACTCATCCAACTTTATCTGATCATCGGCTTCCTCACGAGCTTGCGGTTCCTCGGCGCGTTCGCGAGGTACGACCAATCCATCTGAAGAATTCACAGCTAGAAGAATTGAAGGATGCTGACGTTTAGCCGCGCGTAGCTCTTGCGGTTGTCGTTCGAGCCTATATCGTCGCTGGGCGCAACGGAGCCCGCGATCAGGCTCGAAAACCAAGACTGGAGGAACCGCAATGCCCAAACTCATGACCAGGCGCTGCCTGATCGGACTTGCCGCCGCAACCGCATTCGCGATGCCGGCCATGGCAACGGCGCAGGATTACCCCACGAAGCCGATCACCTTCGTGGTTCCATTCGCGGCAGGTGGCCCGACTGATACGATCGCACGCGTCATGGGTGAGTACATGGGACGCGTGCTCGGCCAGCAGATCATCATCGAGAACGTGGCCGGCGCGGGAGGTACCGCTGGATCGGAGCGCGTTTCCAAGGCAACGCCCGATGGCTACACGATGCTCGTGCATCACCAGGGCCTCACGGCCGCGCCGGCGCTCTACGAGAACCTGCGCTACGACACTAAGACCGCGTTCGAGACGGTGGGCCTCATCAACCACGGGCCAATGGTCATTGTCGGCAAGAAAGGGCTCGCGCCAAAGGACGCCAAAGAGCTGTTCCCGTGGATGAAGGAGAACGCCGACAAGATCACGATGGCGCACGCGGGGGTTGGCTCCAACTCGCACGTCTGCGGCCTCATCATGCAGAAGGTGCTCGGGCATAAGTTCACGTTCGTCGCCTATCGGGGCACGGGTCCGGCTATGAACGACCTCGTCGCGGGAGTGATCGACGTGATGTGCGACCAGTCGACGAACGCAGTTCCGCAAATCCAGGGTGGAACCGTCAAAGCCTACGCGGTCGCCGACAGCGTGCGCATCGACTCGGTCAAGGATATGCCGACGACGCCCGAAGCCGGCTACCCGGACCTGACGATGCGCCTCTGGAACGCGATCTATGCGCCCAAGGGCACACCGGCGGCCGTTGTCCAGAAGGTCAATGCGGCCATGCGCCAGGCACTGAAAGATCCGAGCGTTGTGGAGAAATTCGCGGCGGTCGGAACCAGCCTTTTCCCGGAGAGCGAGTGGACTCCCGAAGCACACAACAAGCTGTTCCTGACCGAGTTGGACCGTCAGGCAGCGCTGCTGAAGGATAAGTAAGGAGTTCCGCGCTTCGGCGCCTTCTCCTGGCCCCGGATCACCGCGCACCGGGAGCCATTGATTGCGGTCGACGGCTGTGGTGATTTCACCGCAGCCGTTCGCAATTGAGCAAGAACGTCAGAAGCCCTTTGAGGGAACTGGAAAGCTGAATGAGTCTTGAAGCCTTCTCACTTCATGGCAGAACCGCGCTGGTGACCGGTGCCTCGTCCGGGATCGGACGCCATTTCGCGGGCGTGCTCGCCCGTGCGGGTGCGCGCGTGGCGGTCGCCGCACGACGCCTCGACCGGCTCGAAACCCTGGCCGCCGACATCCGCGCGAACGGAAGCGAGGCCATCGCCGTCGAGCTCGACGTGACTGATCCGGAGAGCGTGGCGCGCGCCTTCGATGCGGCCGAGCGCGCGTTCGGTCCGGTGACGGTGCTGGTCAACAATGCCGGCGTACCGGCCAACACGTTCTTCACCAAGCTGACGGAGCAGGACTGGCGCCAGGTGCTCGATGTCAACCTCGACGGCGTGTTCCGTGTCGGCCAGGAAGGCGCGCGCCGGATGATTGCTGCCGGAACCGGCGGCTCGATCGTCAACGTCGCATCCGTCCTGGGGCTGGGCGTGCTGAAGGCCGTGGCGCCCTATGCCGCGTCGAAGGCGGCCGTGATTCAGCTCACCAAATCCATGGCGCTCGAGCTCGTCCGCGATCGGATTCGGGTCAACGCCTTGGCACCCGGCTACGTTGTCACGGAGCTCAATGACGACTTCCTCGCCAGCCCCTCCGGCCAGAAACTGTTGAGCCGCGTGCCGTTCGGCCGCGCAGCCGACCTGAAGGAGCTCGACGGCCCCCTGCTGCTGCTCGCCTCCGATGCTGGCTCGTACATGACGGGCAGCGTTCTGGTCGTTGACGGCGGCAGCCTTCTTGCCATGTAGTAGCGCCATGAAGGCGACGACCCGTTCCCGGACACTCGATCCCGACAATCTCGGCTCATTGGCAGTGTGGCTCGCCGATGCGCTCGACGCGCGCGCTATCACGTTCGCCGAAGCGACCCTGCTCGGCGGCGGCGCGATCCAGGAGAACTGGCGTCTCGTTGCCGACGTCGAAAGCGGCTCCCGCGGCGGTCGCCAGCACTGGGTGCTGCGCACGGATGCCGTCGCACGGCTGGCCATGAGCCTCGACCGCCCAGGGGAGTTCGGTGTGCTCAGGGCGGCGTATGCTGCCGGCGTGGCGGTGGCGGAGCCGGTCGCCCAGTGCGCCGATGCGTCGGTGATCGGAGCGCCGTTCATGATCCAGACTTTCGTGCGGGGCAATGCCCAGGCACGGCGGATCGTGCGCGATCCGGAGCTGCCAGCCTATGGCGACGCGCTCGCGGAACGGCTCGGGGCGGAACTCGCCCGCATCCACTCCATTTCGCCGCCACGGGACGACCTCAGCTTCCTGCCCATCCCCATGCTGCCGCCGGCGCGCAACGAGGTGGCCCGCCTGCGCACTCTTCTCGGCACGGCGACGGAGCCGCGTCCGGCGCTGGAATATGTGCTCGCGTGGCTCGACGCCCACGCCCCGCAGGCCGAGCCCATCTCCCTCGTGCATGGTGACTTCCGCACGGGCAACTATCTCGTGGACGAAGGCCGGCTCGGCGCCATCCTCGATTGGGAGTTCACGCACTGGGGCGACCGTCACGAGGACATCGGCTGGTTCACGGCCCGCTGCTGGCGGTTCGGCAACGATGCC
>JAEZHL010000068.1 GCA_023416575.1 Pseudomonadota bacterium | reverse complement strand
CCTGCGATCAGGCCCGCTCCGATCCCCAGCCTCCAGGCTCGCTGCTTCCTAGACATGCAAGCATCCAAACACCCGCCGACAACACCCCACCTGCCAAGAGTTGTCCGAGTTGGAAGGCAACCTAATCGATCCTGTCGAAATTGCGACCCCCCGCCGTATCTTCAGGATGGATGCCCCGGCGCGCGCTATTGGCGCGCGTGCAGGATGCGGTAGACGCCGAACCGCGAGGTCAGCATGCAAAGGCCGGCGATCACCACCACCACGAACCCGAGCAGGATGTAGCCCGGCGTGTCGAGCGTGCCCGCACCGACCAGGCGCCGGATCTCGGCAATCGTCACCGTGCCGCCGCCGAGGAGCTCCATCACACTCGGCATTCCGAGGAACACGAGGATGGCGAAGATTGCGCCGACGAGACCGGCACGAATGCCGAGTGACAGGAAATGCCGCTCGAACTCGCGGGCGATGAACCGGTCCGTTGCACCGACGAAGTGCAGAACCTCGACGATCTCCCGGTTCGAGGCCATGGCGCTGCGGGTCGCCGAGACGATGATGGCCGTCGTCGCCGAGGCGACCAGGATCAGGATGGCGAGCCCACCGAGCGCGAACGACCGCGTGACCGTGCGAATCTGCTGCTGCCAGTGGCGGTGATCGTCGAGCGCCACGCCACGGAACTGCCGTGACAACTCCGCCCGCAGCTTGTCGATATCGGGAGGTTGGGCGCGATCGAGCTCCAGCGCAATGAGCCGTGGAACGGGCAGAGTGCCGAGGAGATCCGACTGCCCGAGCCAGGGCTCGAGCAGTGCATTCGAATCGGCAACGCTCAAGGCGCGGGCATTGCGGACCCCAGGCTCGCGCTTCAGGAAGGCGATGACATCGCCGATGGCGGCGTCCATGTTGGTGATCTCGCGCGGCTCGAGCTGGACCGTCACCTCGCTGGCGATGTCCTTCAGCCAAGCCGACGCGGACTGGTTGATCATGTACACGGCGCCTGCCGTCAGGCAGGCGAAGAAGCACATGATCGAGACCACCAGGGTGAGGGAGCGGCCCGTCACCGAGCCGGCGGGGACGATCGGCGTCTTGGCCGGATCCTTGTTCGAAGCCCTTGTCGGGACCTGGATTTCCCGCCGCGGCGCGCGCGTTGAGACGGGCACCTCCTGCTCGTAGTAGTGCGCGTCACCAGGCGGTGCGGAAACGGGATCACCGAGCTCATAAGCGCCGTAGTCGTCGCCGTCCGGCGGGCCGGTTCGGGGTGAGGCTGCCGGTCTGTTATACGATGCGGACATGGCCCTCGTGCAGCTCCAGCCGCGGCGCCTTGAACTGCCGCATCAGTTGATGGTCGTGGGTGGCGATGACGACCGATGTGCCGAGCCGGTTCAACTCGATGAACAGGCGCAGCAGGCGACGTGCCATCTGCGGGTCGACGTTACCGGTTGGCTCGTCCGCCAGCAGCAGCTCCGGCTTGCCGATGACAGCGCGCGCGATGGCCGCCCGCTGCTTCTCTCCGCCCGACAGAACTGAAGGAAATGCGTGCATCCGCTCACCGAGCCCGACCCACTGCAGAAGATCGGTGACATCCTCCTTGTAGTCCGAGATGCGCTTGCCGACCACGCGCAACGGCAGCGCGACATTCTCCCAGGTCGTCAGGTGATCGAGCAGCCGGAAGTCCTGGAAGACGATGCCGATCCGGCGCCGGAGCTGCGCCCTGCGCGCCGGCGTCATGCGGCCGACGTCCTGATCGAAGATGTGCAGCTGGCCCCGCGTCGGCGTCAAGGAAAGGAAGAGCATCTTGAGCAGCGAGCTCTTGCCGGCCCCGGAAGGCCCGGTCAGGAAGTGGAACGAGCCGGGCTTCAGGTGAAAGGTCACCTCGCGCAGAACCTCAGGTCCCCGACCGTACTTCAGTCCGACTGTCTGCAACCGGATCACGTTCGACCCACCCCCGTGGTTTCCTTGCCGCCTCCTTATGCGGGAACGACTCCAGGTGATCAATCGCAGGATTGTGGCGGGCTCGTGTATACGAGGCGGATCAGCCGACCTTTGGCGATGCTGTCCCGCCCGGTGCCGTTGCCGCCCTGTCGCAGGCGACGCCTTGGCCCAGCCCCGCCATTGCACGGAAATGGTAATCAGCCGATATGTTGAATCAATCGACGCGAGGAAAACTAATGAGTGAAGGCAGCCCCGAGGCAGGCCGCATCGAAGTCGTCTTCCCACCTGAGGAGATCGCGGCGCGCATCGATGCGCTCGCGGAGCAGATCGCTGCAAAGAAGCTCGATCGGCTGCTCGTGGTGGCGATCCTCAAGGGAAGCTTCGTCTTCGCGGCAGACCTCATTCGCGCCCTGCACCGGGTCGGGCTGGACCCCGAGGTCGATTTCATCTCGCTGTCGAGCTATCGCAAGAGCATGAAGTCCTCTGGAAAAGTCGAGATCCTGCGCGATATCGAGATGGAGGTGCAGGACCGCAACGTGCTGCTCGTCGACGACATTCTGGAATCCGGTCGCACGCTCGCCTTCGCCAAGGATCTCGTCTCCGCCCGCGGCGCGCAGGAGGTGCTCACCTGCGTTCTGCTCGACAAGCCGGTCCGTCGCGCCGTCCAGGTGGAAGCGGACTTCGCGGCGTTCGAGTGTCCGAACGTGTTCGTGGTAGGCTACGGCATGGATCTCGCGCATCGGTATCGCGAGTTGCCCTTCGTGGGTCAGCTCTCGACGAGCTGACCGCCCAACCGCAAATGCGAGGAGGGGGAAATGGCGCGCATTCTGCTGGTGGATGACGACGCCACGACCCTCGACCTGATTGGCCGGGCCCTCGCGGCCGACAGGCATCAAGTGAAACGCTGCAGTGACGGCCAGGAAGCTCTGCAGGAGCTTCTGGCAGCACCGGACGCCTTCGATTTGCTGCTGACCGACGTCGACATGCCCGGAGTCCACGGCATTGAACTAGCGCGGCGCACCGCCGAGGTGGCGCCGCGTGTTCGCATCCTGATGATGTCCGGCTTCGATGGCGAAACCGATCAGGCCTCGCTGGCCTTGGTGGCGAGCTTCATCACCAAGCCCGTGTCTCTCGCTCGGGTTCGCGCCGCGGTTCGAGCTGCGCTGGCCTAGACACCCTCCGAAGTGTCTTACGGCTTCGCTGGATCGACGAAGCCGACCGTCTTTGGGCTACCGCGCCGGCGCAACCGTTCGCGATGCAGCGTATAAAGTCCCGCGCCGATCACGATGGCGATGCCGACGAACGTGATGGCATCGGGCAACTCGCCGAACGTCAGATACCCCGACAGAAGCGCAAACACCACGGCCGTATAGCGGAAGGGTGCCACGACCGACATTTCGCCGGTCTGGAAGGCCAGTATCGTCCAGTAATTGCCCGCAAAGCCCGTCGTACCTGCCATTGCCAGCAGGATGAGCTGGCCCGTGGACGGCATCCGCCAGGTCTCGAACGGCAGCAGTGCCAACCCGCCGATGGTGACGCTGACGGCAGTGATCGACGCGAGCAGCAACGCTGGGATGGCCAGGCCGATCTGCCGGGTGAGCAGATCGCGCATCGCGACGCACAGGACTGATCCGATGACGAACAGCGCCGCCCAGTCGAACGCACTGCCCCCCGGGCGGATGATCAGGAGCACACCGAACAGCCCCACGAAAAGCGCGAGCCAGCGACGCCAGCCAACCGGCTCACCCAGGAACAGGGCAGCACCGGCGGTGATGGCCATCGGCGCGAGCTGCGCGATCGCGTTGACCTCGGCGAAGGGAAGCCGGACGAGCGCCATGAAGAACGTCAGCGTCGCGCCGATGTCACCGACCGTCCTCAGCCAGACGAGCGGATTTCTCGCAAGCGACAGACTGCTGAGCGCGCCGGCCGCGCGCGCGACGGAGAGCGTGACGGCGCTGGCGAACAACCCGCGCACGAACATCATCTGCCCGGGCGGAAGCTCCTGGCCGGCATACTTGATCATCGAGTCGCCGATCACGAAGCTCGCCATCGCAGCGACCATGGCCAGAATGGCGCGCACGTTATTGCTGCCGGCCGTGGCCGTTTTCAGCGTCGACGACATGATGTTCAGATGAGCCTCCCGACCAGGCAGCCGCCGCGTGGTCTGGCAGGCCGTCAGGCAACAGTTCTGACACGGGAAACGAACGCGAGATAGATGCCGGTTGGGCGATCACATGGCCGGTCTGCAAAAAATGCCGGGCTGAGTGACAGGACTTTGAGGTTGATTCTCGGGAGCGCGCTGCGCGTTCATCGACACCGCAAGCCCTGACGACCAGCGTATCGGCAAATCGCCCCAGAGACTGCGCGTTCAGCCGCCGGTGACACTCATATGGCGCGCCACGGCCGGCTGCCGCGTGCGGCGGTCGATGACGAAGTCGTGCCCCTTGGGTTTCCGGCTGATGGCTTCGTCGATAGCGGCAGCAAGCTGCGCATCATTGGGACTGTTGCGCAGAGGCGTCCGCAAGTCGGCAGCGTCCTCCTGCCCGAGGCACATATAAAGTGTGCCTGTGCAAGTGAGCCTCACCCGATTGCAACTCTCGCAGAAGTTGTGCGTCATCGGCGTGATGAACCCAATCCGGCCCCCCGTCTCCGCCACCCGGACGTAGCGCGCGGGGCCGCCGGTCCGATACGGGATCTCCTCGAGGGTGAAGCGGTCCATGAGCCGGGCCCGCACGATCGACAGCGGCAGATACTGGTCCGTCCGGTCGCCCTCGATCTCACCGAGCGGCATCGTCTCGATCAAGGTCAGATCCCAGCCGCGGCCATGGGCGAAGCGGACCATGTTCTCGATTTCGTCCTCGTTGACGCCCTTGAGCGCCACCGCATTGAGCTTGATCGCCAGCCCGGCTTT
>JAEZHL010000053.1 GCA_023416575.1 Pseudomonadota bacterium | reverse complement strand
TGGCGAAGGCGCCGCTGGCGGCTGCCCTGGCCGTCGGCGCCGACCGCGCGATCGATATTGCAAGCGAACCCGACGCTCTTGCCGCCTATGCGGCCGACAAGGGCACCTTCGACGTCATGTTCGAGGCCTCAGGCAGCGGCAAAGCCCTGACCTCGGCCTTCGACGCCCTTCAGCCCGGAGCCGTGGTGGTCCAGGTCGGCCTCGGCGGATCGATCGACCTCCCGATCAATACCCTCGTGGCCAAAGAACTGGAGCTACGCGGGACCTTCCGATTCCATGAGGAGTTCGCACTGGCCGTCGAGCTCATCTCGAAGCGTCTTGTCGACGTCACGCCGCTGCTGACCGGCATCCTGCCCTTCGAGCAGGCGGTGGAGGCCTTCGAGCTCGCGAGCGACCGGTCCCGCGCGATGAAAATCCAGCTCGCCTTCTGATCGGTGGTGACTTGGCGGCCGAGACCCCGTGGCGCTTGCACTTTTCCGCCCGGCGCTCTTGTATGGCCTACCGCTTGCATTCCGCGGACGCGGAGGCAATGTCTCATAAATCGGAATAAAATCGTGGGCGATGATGGACTCGCAATCGGAATCAAGTGCGCGCGTGCGCGTATGGGTCAATGGTGAGCCGCGCAGCAGCGCAGCACGCACCCTCGCCGAGCTGATCGCCGAATCCGGCTTCGCCGAGGCCAAGGTCGCAACCGCCATCAACGGAGATTTCGTCCCTGAACGCGCGCGGACCAGCCGGCTGATCTCGGAAGGCGACCGGGTCGAGATCGTATCGCCACGCCAGGGCGGTTGAGGATAAATGAACGACGTTCACACTAAGGTTGCAGCCACAGCCCCGCTGAACCTCTATGGAGCGACGGTCGGCTCGCGCCTCCTGCTGGGCACTGCGCTGTATCCCTCGCCACAGGTCCTCGCTGATGCCACGCACGCCTCTGGCACGGAGATCGTCACCGTGTCGGTCCGCCGCGAATCAGCCGGCGGAAAGGCGGGTCAGCGCTTCTGGGATCTGATTCGCGAGCTGGGCGTCCGCGTCCTGCCCAACACGGCCGGTTGCCGGACCCCGAAAGAGGCGATCACCACGGCCCAGATGGCGCGCGAGCTGTTCGAGACCGACTGGATCAAGCTCGAGGTCATCGCCAACGACGACACGCTGCAGCCGGACCTGTTCGGCCTTGTCGAGGCCGCCAGGGCACTCGTCGCGGATGGTTTCAAGGTCTTCCCCTACACGACAGAGGACCTGGGGGCGGCCGAGCGCCTGTTGGCCGCCGGCTGCGAGGTGCTGATGCCCTGGGGGGCTCCCATCGGTACGGGGCGCGGCCTCAACAATCGTTACGCGCTGAGGACCTTCCGCAATTACTTCCCCGATACGCCTCTCATCATCGATGCCGGTATCGGCGCACCCTCGCACGCGAGCGAGGCCATGGAGATGGGCTACGACGCGGTTCTGCTCAACACGGCCGTCGCAAAAGCCGGCGATCCGGTGCGCATGGCGCGCGCCTTCGCGGCCGCAATCGACGCGGGACGCACAGCGTTCGAGGCCGGGCTGATGGAAATGCGCGACATGGCGGCGCCATCGACGCCGGTTGCCGGAACACCCTTCTTCGATTTCGGACCTAAATCATGACAGATCGCGCCGCCGGCCTCGACCCGTTCTACCCCATCGTACCGGACCTCGGCTGGCTCGAACGTCTCGTGCCCCTCGGCGTGCGCACGATTCAGCTTCGGCTCAAGGACGCCAGCAGCGATGAGGTGAAGCGGCAGATCGCGGGCAGCCTCGAGGTCTGCATCCGCCACAATTGCCAGCTCATCGTCAACGACTACTGGCGCGAGGCTTTGGCGATCGGCGCGGACTACATCCATCTCGGCCAGGAGGACTTGGCCGATGCCGAGCTGCCGACGATCAAGGCACGCGGAATCCGCATCGGCATCTCGACCCACAACCATGAGGAGCTTGCAATCGCCCTCGCTGCCGAGCCCGACTACGTCGCTCTCGGCCCGATCTGGGAGACAAAGCTGAAGGCGATGAAGTGGGCGCCCCAGGGCCTCGACCGAATCAGTGATTGGAAATCCCGAATCGGATCACTGCCGCTCGTCGCCATCGGCGGCATCACGCCCGAGCGCGCCCCGAGCGTCATCGTGGCGGGGGCTCAGTCTGCCGCTGTCATCACAGACTTCATCACCCATCCCGACCCGGAAAACCGCGTCCGCACCTGGCTGGATTGGTCCTCTCGCGCGCATGCGTGAGCGAGCACAACTATTAGTTGTGTAACCAATTAGACGCATACGGAGACAATCTCCGCGCCGCAAAGTCTTCACAATTACTATCCGCATGCGCCGTGATATGGCTCGCCCACAGATTCTCTGTGGGGAGACATTATGCACAAGACGCTTTTGGCGGTTTCCGCCGCCGTAGCTACGGCATTGGCCAGCCCTGCTCTCGCAGGGGGCAGTCTAAAGGATGCACCACCTCCGGGCGTCGTCTATGACTGGTCGGGCATCTACATGGGAGTTCATATCGGAGGAGGCTGGTCTGGAGCTGACTCCGAATTGACCGATCCCGGTAAACTCCTTCACAAGTACGGCTTCCTCGGCGCACCCACCTCCAGCAGCCACGATCTCGACGGTTTCCTGGTCGGCGGGCACATCGGACTGCAGCGGCAGTTCGGCAACTTGGTGCTCGGCGTGGAAGCCAGCCTGACTGGGGGCGGTCTCGATGGTAGCTCCAGCGAAGACTTCGGCGACGATTATGAAGTGAAACTACTCAAGAAAAAGATTGCGTGGGGTGATTGGGAGGGCGACTCGTCCTTTCGCACTGAAGTATCCAGGATTTTCATGGTGACGGGCCGGGTAGGATACGCTCGGGATCGCTGGATGGGCTATGTCAAGGGTGGCTACGCGTCTGCAGAGATTGGCCTTGACCACAGCATGACGGGTGACGCGGAAACGTGCGTTATACTCTTGGGTTGCGCAAACACTTCCTTCGGAGCCTCGTCCTCAAGCGAAGAGCGCCACCACGGGTACACGTTAGGTGGCGGCTTCGAGTTCATGCTGCAGCCAAACGTCATCCTCGGCCTCGAATACAACTACATTGATCTGGGCTCTAAGACTCATAAAGGTATCGGCAACGCCAACATCGATGTCCATAATTGGAAACTCGGCGGCGACTTCGACACCAAGGTTCGGGTCGATCCCGATGCCATCCACGCGGTTTACGCCCGCATGAGCATCAAGTTCGGCCACCACTCTGAGCCAGTAGCCCCGCTGAAGTAGCGTCAGAAGACCCGGGTTAGTTTCCAAAGCGCGCCGTGAGTGGCGCGCTTTGTCCTTTTGGTCCTCTATCGCTCCCCCACGACTGATTATTTTTCGAAGCCTCTGTATTCGGACCACTCTCCACCGGGCGCAATCGTCCGACCCGGAACGTCAGTCTGCCTTTCGTCGCATGGCGGAACCTTGAGCGCCTTAAATGAGTTGGGCGTAGTTAGTGGTGGTTCTGTTATGATGAATACGGCGTACATCACCAATGCGAAGGCCGGGCAGGAGTGGCCGGAATACGAGCAGCTCGAAGATTTCTTCGAGAATTGCCCGGTCGGCCTCCATATCGTCGCGAGCGACGGGACGATCCTGCGCGCAAACAGGGCCGAGCTCGATCTCCTCGGTTATACCGCCGACGAATATATCGGCAGCAACGTCTCAAATTATCATGTCGACCGCAACGTCGTCCGAGATTTGCTGGACCTGCTCGCGCGCGGCGAACGCATAGACCGCTTCGTGGCCCGGCTCCGTGCAAAAGATGGCTCGATCAAGCACGTTCAAATTACGTCCAACGCGCTCATCGAAAACGGCCGTTTCCTGAGCTCCCGCTGCCTCACGGTCGACGTGACGGCAACGAAGCTCGCTGAACAGCGGATTCAAGAGCGCGAGCACAGGCTGCGACAGCTTCTCGATGCACTCCCGGCCGCCATTTATACGACCGACTCTGCCGGCCGAATTACCTATTACAATCAGGCTGCTGCGGACCTCGCCGGCGAATACCCCAAGCTCAACCATGACGAATGGGGAACGTGGCGACTCTATTGGCCCGACGGCACGCCACTGACGCGTGATCAATGTCCGATGGCGATTACGTTGCGGGAAAATCGTCCGGCCAGTGGCGTGGAGGTCCTTGCGGAGCGGCCGGATGGGACGCGGGTTCCCGTCATCCCGTACCCGGCCCCCCTGCGCGACAACGCCGGGAATGCGATCGGCGCCGTCAATATGCTGGTCGACATCAGCGAGAAGAAGAAGGCCGCAAAGGCCCGCGAGGCTCTCGTCGGCGAGCTCAATCACCGCGTCAAGAACTCGCTCGCCACAGTCCAGGCGATCGCCCAGCAATCCCTGCGCCACGCCCGTGATCCGGATCAATTTGCGGTGAGCTTCTCGGGAAGAATTCAGGCGCTGGCGCGTGCCCATACGCTGCTTTCGGCGAACTCCTGGAAGGGCGTCGAGGTGGACGCGTTGATCCGGGATCAGCTTCTTTCGGGCGGCACCAGCTCCCGCGTCCATTTCTCCGGACCCTCCCTGAAGCTCGAGCCGCACATCGCCCTGCATCTCGCCCTCGCGATCCATGAGCTCGGGAGCAATGCCCGGAAATTCGGCGCCTTATCGGTCCCGGATGGGCGTCTGAGTATCGTTTGGCTGCTTGAGTCCAATGGCGGGCGCACCCTGCGCCTCTCGTGGTCGGAGACCGGCTGCCCCCCAGTCCCGACACCCACGCACCGCGGCTTCGGCCGCACCTTCATCTCACAGATTGCCAAAGCCAGTGGCTGCGATGCCCGCATGACGTGCGGTGCCGACGGGATACGCTGGAAAATCAGAATAGCCTTGCCGTCTGAGCCCGACTGTGACGATCCCGCCATGCCCGACGACGTGGCGCCCACCACCCAACAGGAGCCGCAGGAGCATGCCGACCTCCTCAAGGGCAAACGTATCCTGATCATCGAGGACGAGCCACTCATCGCGCTGGAGCTGTCACAGATGCTAGCCGATGCCGGGTTGGAGGTCGCTGGCATCGCCCGGACCGTCCACCAGGCGCAGGACGCCGTGAGCAAACTTGCGTATTCTGCCGTCGTGCTCGATGCGAACCTCGGCGGTCATAAAGTCGACGACCTCGCTGACACGCTTCATCGGCGCAACGTCCCGTTTGCGTTCCTGAGCGGCTACGGGCGCGAGAGCCTGCCTCCGGCGTTCCAGAGCAAGCTGCTGGTCTCGAAGCCGTTCACGCCCCGCCAGGTCCTGGACGCGTTGGCGACCGTCGTGTCGCAGGCCGAGGCGAATGCCAGGTCGCCGCAGCCGGCCGACGTCTAGATCCGGCCTCCCCACCGATGATCCGGCCCGGAAGCTGGCGCCTGCGTCATGAGGCGGACTGGCGAGAAGTCGGTTTTGACGCAAGAAACATGCTGGATCCGCCCGGGGCGGGTATCATCCAGGGCCAGCCGCGCATGAACGACCTTCCCAGAAAGCCAGAGTCTGACCGCTCCGCCGTGCCAGCAAACCACCCGCCCGTGCGGCACGGCAGGGTCGGTGTGCTGCTACTCAATCTCGGGACACCCGACGCAACGGACTACTGGTCCATGCGGCGGTACCTGAAGGAGTTCCTGTCAGACCGCCGGGTCATCGAGACGTCGCGGCTCGTCTGGTGGCCGGTGCTCAACCTGATCATCCTGACCAAGCGCCCAGGTCCCAAGGGCCGGGATTACGAGAAGATCTGGAACAAGGCTCAAAACGAGGGGCCGCTCAAGACCATCACGCGCAGCCAAGCCGAGGCGCTTACCGCCGCCCTGGCCGATCCGCGCATCGTCGTCGACTGGGCGATGCGCTATGCCAATCCGACGACCGAGTGCCGCATCAAGGCGCTGCAGGAGCAGGGCTGCGATCGCATTCTGCTGGTGCCGCTTTATCCGCAATACGCCGCGGCGACGACGGCGACGGCCTGCGATCAGGCGTTCCGCGCTTTGATGAACATGCGCTGGCAGCCCGCCGTACGCGTTGCGCCGACTTGGCACGATGATCCCGTCTACATCGATGCGCTGGCTCAATCGATCAGCGCGCACCTCAACCAGTGTTCCTTCAAGCCAGAGGCCCTGATCGCAACCTTCCACGGCATGCCGGAGAAGTATCTGCACCAGGGCGATCCCTACTATTGCCAGTGCCAGAAGACCTCCCGACTCCTGCGCGAAAAGCTCGGCTGGCCCGAGGAGACCTGGCACACGACGTTCCAGTCGCGCTTCGGCAATGACGTCTGGCTGCAGCCCTACACGGACGAGACGGTCAAGCGGCTCGCGCAGTCCGGGGTCAAGCGGCTGGCGCTTGTCGCGCCCGGGTTCACGGCCGACTGCCTGGAAACGCTCGAGGAGCTCGAGGGCGAGAACCGCGAGATCTTCATGCACAACGGCGGCGAGGACTTCACCTATGTCCCGGCGCTCAACGACAGCGCGCTCGGGATTCAGGTCATCGAGCAGGTCGTCCGACGGGAGCTCATGGGCTGGGTGTAAACCCCACTGACTGGCCTGTTCGTCCGTTTCTCCCCTTAAGCAAAATATGGCGACTCCGTCCTAGGCCGCGAGTATGTTGGGCCTCTATCGGTCTGGCAGGCGGTCGGCTGCCGGACGGGGACCACGCGGGGGAGCTACGACTATGGGCGGTCTCGAACTCTTTGCCATTCTCATCGTTGCGCTCGCCGTTGCGGCGCTCTGGTCGACGGTCACCATCGTTCCGCAGGGGATGAACTACACCGTCGTGATCTTCGGCCGCTACGCGCGCACCCTCGGTCCCGGCCTGCACATCCTCGTCCCGTTCATGGAGCAGGTCGGCTCACGCATGAACATGAAAGAGCAGGTGATGGAGATCCCGAGCCAGGATGTCATCACGCGCGACAACGCCATGGTGCGGGTGGACGGCGTCACCTTCTACCAGGTGCTGAACGCTGCCAAGGCAGCCTACGAGGTCGACCAGCTCGAGCACTCTATCGAGAACCTCACGCTGACGAACATCCGCACAGTGATGGGCTCGATGGACCTCGACGAGCTGCTGTCCAACCGTGACACGATCAACGCCAAGCTGCTGACGGTGGTCGATGCGGCGACGGAAGCGTGGGGCGTCAAGGTCACCCGCATCGAGATCAAGGACATCGCCCCGCCGGTCGATCTCGTCGACAGCATGGCACGGCAAATGAAGGCGGAGCGCGAGAAGCGCGCCCAGGTCCTCGAGGCGGAAGGTCTGCGGCAGGCGGCGATTCTGAAGGCCGAAGGCGAGAAGCAGGCCGTGATGCTGGCCGCCGAGGCCCGCAAGGAGGCCGCTTTCCGCGATGCCGAGGCGCGCGAGCGCGCGGCCCAGGCTGAGGCCGAAGCCACCCGCATGGTGAGCGCCGCCATCGCCGAAGGCAACGTCCAGGCCATCAACTACTTCGTCGCCAACAACTACGTGAAGGCCCTGGAAGCGTTGGCCATGGCGCCGAACCAGAAGGTCATCATGATGCCCCTCGACGCCTCATCCGTGATCGGCTCGCTGGCTGGTCTCGCCGAGATCACAGGCGAAGCGTTCGCACGCAACGGCGCGGCAGTCCCATCCGTGCCACGCGGCACGGTTCCCAAGAGCTGAGTGCGATAGGCGGAGAACTGACCTCAGCCGACGACCGCACACGGAGGTGCGGGCCGCACCGACATTGGAGCAAAGACATGCAGCCCCTCATCGATTACCTCTGGAGTCTCGGGGTCTGGTATTGGTTCCTGATGGCCGTTGCGCTCCTCATGCTCGAGATGTTGCTGCCGGGGGTCTATCTGCTTTGGTTCGGACTGGCGGCCGTACTGGTCGGATTTCTGGCCATGGTCACCGACATGGGCTGGCAGTGGCAGGTGATCACTTTCGGCATCATCTCGATGTTGACGGTCTTAGGGGTCCGCCGTTTCGCGCGGTCTGATGCGACCGCAAGCGATCTGCCCGACCTCAACGAGCGCGGCCAGCAGTACGTCGGCCGCGTCGTGGTGGTCGATGAAGCGATCACGGGCGGCCGCGGCCGGGTGAAGGTTGGCGACACCGTCTGGGCCGCCGAAGGACCGGACCTGCCGGTCGGCGCCCGCGCCAAGGTGATGGCGGTGCGCGGCACGGTTCTCGTCGTGGAGCCGATGCTGCCCGCCTGAGCGACAGGCAGGCTACGCTAGAGGAATGCCCTGCAACAGGCGCGGCGTGTCGCCGGACACGCCGGCTGCTTCTGCCACGAGCAGCCGTTTCAGCTCCGGCACCCGGTCCACGAGGCCAAGGCCCATTTCGCGGGCCGACCGGACCAGTGTGATGTCATTCGAGAACAGCCGGTTCAGTGCGTCGAATGCTGCAGCCGACATGCTGGAATCGAACCGCCGCCATTGCTCATAGCGCTCGAGCGCACTCGAATGCCCGGGCGTCAGGCCGATCCGCATGACGTCAGCGATCGACTCAGCCAACGCTGCAACATCCCGGAAGGCAAGATTGAGCCCCTGGCCGGCAATCGGATGCACGCCATGAGCAGCGTCACCGATCAGAGCGAAGCGGTTGTCGATGTAACGCCGGGCGAGGTGCATCTCCAAAGGCCACGATCCCCGCGGGCCCGTCAGGGTCAGGTTGCCTAACCGACCGGCGAAGCGCTTGTCGACCTCGGCAAGGAAGGCCTCATCGTCGTAGCTCAGGATCTCGCGTGCGCGTATCGCGTCCTCCGACCAGGTGATGCACGACTGATTGTTCTTCAGCGGAAGGATCGCGAAGGGTCCGCCCGGCAGGAAATGCTGCACGGCGCGGCCCTGATGCGGCAGCTCGTGGGCGACCCGGGTCACGATGCCGATCTGATCGTAGCTCCAGCCGACGACCTTGATGCCCGCCGCCTCCCGCAAACGGGAACGCCGCCCGTCGGCGGCAACGAGCAGGGAAGTGTCGATGCTCCGGCCATCGGCGAGATGGACGCGCACATAGGGATCGCCGGTCGAGAAGCCCGTAGCTTCCGCTGGCCTGAGCCGCTGGATGCCGGCGGCAGCGCTGACCGCCGCCTCGAGCGCCGCGCCGAGCGCATCATTGGGCACGATCGAGGAGGCCGGCGCGCCGTCGCCGAGGATGTTGTCGTACGTGAGCAGCACCGGCCGGACCCCCGCCTCGAGCGGGCTGTCAGTCAGCTGAATCTCGAGCACATCCTGCGCGTCATCCTTCACCATGGGCCAGACGCCGAGGACATCGAGCAGCCGCCGCGACCCGGCCGAAATGGCCGAGGCGCGTGAGTCGCTCCGACCCGGAGGCGGGCTTTGGCGTTCAATGATCGCGATGGAGATCTCGGACCCGAACGTTTGCGCCAATGCCAAGGCAAGCGTCAGCCCGGCGTAGCTGCCGCCGCTGATGACGATATCGGATTTGAGGACATCCATGGCGCGCGCCTCGTCTCCTGCGGTGTTAAGGCCCGACGCGCTTGACAGAGGTCCGCGCCTGACCTCCTTTTGCACCGCACAAATTCCCAGTTCTTGTCTGCTCGAGGTGTCCCGTGGCCACCGACAATGCCAAATCAGCGTCCGCACTCGAAGAGCTCCTGTCCATACTGGACCTGGAGCAGCTTGAACAGAACCTGTTCCGCGGCCAGAGCCCGCGGCAGGGCTGGCAACGGGTCTACGGCGGCCAGGTCCTCGGGCAGGCGCTCGTGGCCGCAGTCCGTACGGTCTCTCAGCCGCGCAGCGCCCATTCGATGCACGGCTACTTCCTCCTCGGCGGAGATCCGACACACCCGATCATCTACGAGGTGGAGCGCATCCGCGATGGCAGCAGCTTCACCACCCGGCAGGTGAAGGCGATCCAACACGGTCGCGCGATCTTCGCCATGAGCGTTTCTTTCCATAAGGCCGAGGAGGGCTTCGACCACAACAGCCAGATGCCGGATGTGCCGCCCCCGGAGGATCTGCCGAACGAGCAGGAGCTCAAGGAGCATCTCGTCGCCCACCTGCCCGAAAATATGCGCTCCTATTGGGAGCGTGAGCGGCCGATCGAGCTCCGCCCGGTGGACAGCTCCCGGTACCTGAAGCGGGAGAAGGCTCCGCCGGTGCAGTACGTCTGGATGCGCGCCAACGGGACGCTACCCGACGACCCCAAGCTGCACCAGTGCGTGCTGGCCTATGCCTCCGATTTCACCCTGCTCGACACGGCGCTGATTGCGCACGGCAAGCTGCTGTTCGATAAGGACATTCAGCTCGCGAGCCTCGATCACGCGCTATGGCTGCACCGGCCGTTCCGGGCCGACGAGTGGCTCCTCTATGCCCAGGACAGCCCCTCTGCCCACGGCGCCCGTGGCTTCTGTCGCGGCAGTGTCTTCACGCGCGACGGCCAGCTGGTCGCCTCCGTCGCGCAGGAGGGACTGGTGCGGAAGCGGGATACAGCCTTCGTGGTGAGTTAAAGGGCAAAATCCTTTCATTGCACAATTATTAGGCAGAGAATCCTTCATTCGGCGCTCCACTGACGGGCGCCTCTGCCCAAATCTCATGTAATTCCAGCGACTTATCCGTGCATTAAGCATCTGGCACGGGACTTGACTCTCTCTCAGCAGCCGATGCCCCGCCGGGCGGAGGCTCTCGCAGCCCGGCTGTCCGGGCGCCGGTCACAACAGCCGAGAGGGTCGCCGACATGAAGCTTGTCTCCGCCATCATCAAGCCATTCAAGCTGGAGGAGGTCCGCGCTGCGCTGACCGACCTCGGCTATCAAGGCATGACCGTCACCGAGGTGAAGGGGTACGGCCGCCAGAAGGGCCATACCGAGATCTATCGCGGCGCCGAGTACGCCGTGAATTTCCTGCCCAAGCTGAAGATCGAGGTGGTCATCCCCGACGCGGAGGTGGATCGCGCGATCGAGGCCATCATGCGCGCTGCGAAGACCGGCCAGATCGGAGACGGCAAGATCTTCGTCTCGACCATCGATCACGCGGTCCGCATCCGCACGGGCGAAACAGACGACAGCGCCATCTAGGCGAACACCTGCGGGGGCAGCGCCAAACGCCAGCACCCATTCACTCACAAGGAAGGGACCTCGTAAAATGACGTTCAAGATGCTTTTGCGTATGGCTGGGGGCGCCGCCGCTGTGACGGCGCTGACTGCCCTGCCGGCACTCGCTCAGCAGGCGGAGACGCCGAAGCTCGATTCCGGCGACACGGCATGGATGCTCACGTCGACCGTTCTCGTGCTGATGATGACGATCCCCGGCCTCGCGCTGTTCTATGGCGGCATGGTGCGCAAGAAGAACGTTCTGGCCACCGTGATGCAGAGCTTCGCGGTCTGCTGCCTCATGAGCGTGCTCTGGATGATCATCGGCTACTCGCTCGCCTTCGGTGACGGCGGGTCCTTCAACTCTTACGTCGGCGGTCTCGACAAGCTGTTCCTCGGTCACCTGACGAAGGAGGGGCTGCAGGGCACGATCCCCGAATCCGTCTTCATGACGTTCCAGATGACCTTCTTCATCATCACTCCGGCGCTGATCTGTGGCGCCGTTGCGGACCGGATGAAGTTCTCCAGCCTGCTCGTCTTCCTGACGCTGTGGGCCCTGATCGTTTACGCACCCGTCTGCCACTGGGTCTGGGGCGGCGGCTTCCTCGGCTCGGATGGCGTTCTGGACTTCGCCGGCGGCACGGTCGTGCACATCAATTCGGGCATCGCCGGTCTCGTCTGCGCCATCGTGCTCGGCCGTCGGCAGGGCTACGGCACTGAGAACATGGCCCCGCACAACCTCGTCCTGACGGTCATCGGCGCTTCGCTGCTGTGGGTCGGCTGGTTCGGGTTCAACGCCGGCTCGGCGGCAGCCGCCAACGGCTCCGCTGGCATGGCCATGGCCGTCACTCAGATCGCCGCGGCTGCAGCTGCACTGGCCTGGATGATCGTCGAGTGGATCGTTCACAAGAAGCCGAGCGTCCTTGGCATCGCGTCTGGCGCCGTCGCAGGTCTCGTTGCGATCACGCCAGCGGCCGGGTTCGTGGCGCCGATGGGTGGCCTGTTCATCGGCATCGCCGCCGGCGTGCTGTGCTTCATCGCCTCCACGATGGTGAAGCGCGCGCTGGGCTATGATGACAGTCTCGATGTCTTCGGCATTCACGGCATCGGCGGCATCGTCGGCGCGATCCTGACCGGCGTGTTCGCGGTCGAGGCAATCGGCGGCACCGCCGGCCTCCTCGAAGGCAACGTGGCCCAGGTGCCGCTGCAGATCTACGGCATCATCGCCACCATCGTCTGGTGTGCGGTCGCCACCTTCGGCATCCTGATGGTGGTCAAGGTCTTCATGGGCCTGCGCGTCGACAAGGCGACGGAGGTCGAGGGCCTCGACATCAACCTGCACGGCGAGGTCGTGCAGTAAGGCTGCGACAAAGGCGGCCCGCGTGATCAGCGGAACGCCCTTCCCGATACCGCTTCTTCCCTAGACTGGGCCCGGAACTCACTTCCGGGCCTTCTTTCCACCAGCGCCGCCTCAGCAGGCTTGCGCCGGACCCATCCACGGCGCGATGCGCACAGTGGTTCCTGGCTCGAGCACGCGGAGCAGGCGCAACAGGTGCGATCGTTGGAACGCAATGCATCCCGCCGTCGGCCGGTACCCCTGCCGCGCCACGTGCATGAAAACGGCACTGCCGCCACCCTGGACGCGCGGACACTCGTTATGATCGAGAACGACGACAACATCGTAGAGATGATCATCGCGCCACATATGCTCGGCGCTGGCGGGGTAGGGGTGTTCGACTTTCCGGTTGTAGTTACGGTCCCCGACTGCGTCGCACCAGCCATCGTTCGGCTTCAGGGGACTGATCGGCAGGCGGGTCAGCGGTCGCAGCAGGCGGTCCGGCCGATAGTAGACGTGGCGGATGGTGAAGGCGCCGATCGGCGTCGCGCCGTCGCCCTCGCGCTTGATCGCGCGCCTGCCCGAGCGCCCGAGTGCGCAGGGAAGCCACAGCTTGCCATAGCGCACCCAGCCGTGCGTGGAGCGCATGGAAAGCGCCCCGACCTCCACCTCCGGCGCATCGGGCAGGACATTATCTCGCACTTTGGTCGGCACCCCGCATGTAACCCTTGTCACTGTTTCGACAGCCTCTGCGGTGATAGATTGCTCGTTATCCATAATAGCGGGAGCATGGTCGCATGAGCACGGCGCGCAAGATTCTCATCGTCGATGACGACGAGGACCTTCGTGAGTCTCTGCGGGATCAACTCGCGCTCCACGACGAGTTCCAGGTTGCGACAGTCGCCACCGCGACCGCCGGTATGGAGGCGGCCAAGGCCAGCCACTTCGACCTGCTGATCCTCGATGTCGGCCTGCCTGACATGGACGGCCGTGAAGCCTGCAAGCTGTTGCGCAAATCGGGCTTCAAGGCTCCCATCATCATGCTGACCGGTAACGACTCCGACGCGGACACGATCCTGGGCCTGGATGCCGGGGCCAACGATTACATCACCAAGCCGTTCAAGTTCGCGGTGCTGCTGGCGCGCATCCGCGCGCAGCTCCGCCAGCATGAGCAGAGCGAGGATGCCGTTTTCCCCATCGGCAAGTATACATTCAAGCCCGCATCTAAATTACTCATCGATGAGAAGGGGTCAAAGGTCCGCCTGACTGAAAAAGAGACCTCGATACTCAAGTATCTCTACAGAGCCGGCGAGAAAGTCGTGACCCGCGACGTTCTGTTGCTCGAGGTGTGGGGCTACAATACCGGCGTCACAACGCACACCCTCGAAACGCACATCTATCGGCTGCGGCAAAAGATCGAGAAGGACCCCTCGAACGCCGAGCTGCTGGTCACCGAAACCGGCGGCTACAAGCTCATTCCATAGACCTTCCGCAAGCCGCGACCGCGCGAGTCCCTTCGGAGTGCAGTGATCCGGAAGATATCAGCAGTTTCACACTCCCGATCCTCAGGTTTTCACGCGCTCGCCAACAGCGGGCTTTACCCGCGGGCGCGAATCATCTGAGGTGATGATGGGGTATATGCGCGCGCGACCTCGAAGGTGAGCAGGCGAGACGCGCGCTGACATTGGGGGAGCCAGAGCCATGTCACTCGCATCGCTCACCGAGCCACTAGACCGCGTTGCATTGTTCCAAGGTCTGCAGCCGGATCAGATCGAAGAGATCGCCCGCCGGTCCGAAAGGCTGATGCGCAAGCCCGGCGAGGCTATCATCACCGAAGGCGATGTCGGCACCGCCGCTTACGTTATTGTCTCCGGTTCAGCCATGCGCACCGCCGGCCCCGGCCTCGATGATGACGAGGAACCGCTTGGGCCCGGAACGATCATTGGCGAAATGGCGATGCTCGTCGAAACGACCTATTCCTCGACCGTCGTCTGCCACGAGACAACGCGGCTCTTGCGGATCACGCGCGACTCCCTGCTCGAGCAAATGGCGACCGATCTCGCGCTGGCTGACCATCTGATTGCGAAGCTGTCGAGCCGCCTGAAGGCCCTTGCCAATGAGCTAAGGCGCATCGACGGTACTCTTGCCAAGCCCGCCGAGTCTCGTTTGAAGAAGCTTCTACCCGTGAAGCTCGAGCCGGTGCACGGCGCCAGTCCCTAAGTATTTGCGGTTTCTGCGGGTTCGGCCTGGCAAATGCGCGTTGGGCAATCCCGGCAATAACGGCCGCACCGCTGCAACGAAAAACGCCCAACTCCGGGGGGAGGAG
>JAEZHL010000458.1 GCA_023416575.1 Pseudomonadota bacterium | reverse complement strand
GCGACCTGATCGCGGTGCCCGACGATGCGCTCTATTACGCGGCGTTGGGCTGCGTCGAGGTAGCGGTAGGCGAGGCCGCGGGTGTCGGCGTCTATCAAGGAACGGATCGGCTGCGCTGGTGGATCGATGAGGGGCAGCACGCGGAGAAGGCCAGAAGCGGCGCCAAGGCGCTGGTGCGTGAAAACGACGATCTGCCGGGCTTCAGGGAGGCATTCGCTGCCAGCCGGGGTGACGTCGCGGCATTCCCTTCATATGACAACAGCCCCGTCTTCATCGGCTGCGATTTCGGCAGCACCACCGCCAAGGCCGTGGTGCTAAACGGGGACAAGGAAATCCTCGCCAGCGTCTACGTCCCCTCGAAAGGCAATCCGATCGAGGATGCCAAGGCGCTGTTCCGGGACATCCGCACCGAAGCCCGCGGGCCGGTGGCCGGTCTGGCGCTGACAGGCTACGGCAAGGACCTGCTCAAGGACATCCTCGGCGCCGACATCGGCGTCGTCGAAACCGTCGCGCACGCGACCTCGGCCCTGCACGTCTTCCCCGATGCCGATGTGATCTGCGACGTCGGTGGCACCGACGTAAAGATCATGATTTTGCGGCAGGGGACCGTTTCCGACTTCCGCCTCAACTCGCAGTGCTCATCCGGGAATGGCGCTTTCCTGCAGGGCGTGGCCGAGCGGTACGGCATCGCGCTCGAGGCGTATGCGGACAAGGCCTTCGAGGCTAAGGCGATGCCGGCGCTCGCCATGGGCTGCGGCGTGTTCTTGCAATCCGACATCGTCAACCAGCAGCGCAAGGGCTGGTCGGCGGAAGAGATCATGGCCTCACTTGCGGCGGTGCTGCCGCTCAATGTGTGGATCTACGCCGGCCAGCTGCAAAACCTGCGGGCCGTCGGCCGCAAGTTCGTGCTGCAGGGCGGCACGCACCGCAACATGGCGGTGGTGAAGGCGCAGGTCGATTTCATCACGTCCAAGGTGCCCGACGCGGAGATCCTCATTCATCCCTACTCGGGCGAGGCTGGCGCCATCGGCGCCGCGCTGTGCGCGATCGATGCGCATGCCAGGGGCACGGCGAGCCGCTTCCGTGGCTTCGATGCGATCGAGACGTTGGAGTATCGCAGCACCACCAGCGAGCACACCATCTGTCGCTGGTGCCAGGTCAACTGCAAGCGGGCTTTCATCGACGTGAAGCTCGACGGCGCCAGGGGGCGGCCCTGGAGCAAGGTGCCGGTCGAGGCCGGTTGGGAGCGCGTCATCAGCGGCAATTCCTGCCCCAAGGGGCTGATGGAGGACGCCAACGAGATGCGGGCGGTGAAGGCCGAAATGGAGAAGCAGCGCCGTGAACTTCCCAACGTTGGCGAGATGGTTCGAACGGAAGCCTTCCGGCGGGCATGGGCCGAGACCTGATCGGGCCGCACGGGCGAAGCTCAGGATCGGCATCCCGAAGGTCCTGAACATCTGGACCACGCATCAGTTCTGGCTCGGTTTCTTCGCCAGCCTCGGCATCCCCGGCAACCGGGTCGTGTTCTCCTCCGATACGTCGGAGGAGCAGGGGCGCGAATTCGGCAGCGGCCGCGGCACGGTCGATTGCTGCTATCCGGTCAAGTGTATCTCGGGGCACTACGGCGAGCTCGTTTTCGGGCAGAAACGGAAGATCAACATTCTGTTCTCGCCGATGATCTACTCCATGCCCTCGTTCCTCCATGGGCATGTTGCCGATTCACTCGCCTGCCCACGGGTGATGGCGGCCCCGGAGAACATCAAGTCGGGCTTCCTGAAGGAGAAGGATGTCTTCGCGGAGCAGGGTATCCGCTATGTCGCCCCGCTCGTATCGCTTGCCGATCCGCTGCAGGTGCCGAAGCAGCTCTTCGACGCCTTCAAGGGCGTGCTGCCAGGTCTCTCCTTCGAGGAGACGCGGGACGCCGTCGCCCAGGGCTATAGGACACTTGCCGCCTTCGATGCAGAATTGCGCGCCCGCAGCCGCAGGATACTTGAATGGTGCGCGCGCGAAGAGCGCCCGTGCGTGATGGTGCTGGCGCGGCCCTATCACATGGACGCCGGCATCGGTCATGAGATCGAGGCCGACTTGCAGGCGTATGGCTATCCGATCCTGTGGATGCAGTACTTCCCGACGGACCCGGACCTTCTCGACTGGATGTTCACGCCCGACATCAGGGACGGGTACATTAAATCGACATTCGACATCTCCGACGTCTGGCCGTCCTCGTACAGCGCCAACACCAACGAGATCCTATGGGGCGCGAAGGCGGCGGCGCGGGTGCCATGGATCACCTGCGCGATCCGCCTGACGAGCTATGAGTGCGGCATGGATCAGCCGACGTTCACGCCGGTGCAGCAGATCGTCGAACGCTCCGGAACGCTGTTCTTCTCGTTCCAGGAGCTCGATTCCACCAAGCCCGCCGGCTCGGTGAAGATTCGCGTTGAAACCATCGCCCACTATCTGCAGCGCAGCTCGCAGGTCATCATGGCGCGCAAGGCGGCCGCCATGCCGCCGGGCTGCCCATTGCGCGAGGCGCGTTAACTGCATGGCAGGCACGCGGGCGAGGGGTTGCCGATTTTCTGCGCGGTGCTAGGCTCACGCGTTAACCTCCTTTCCCATACATCCTCCCGTGATCAATCCGTCTTCCGAAATCCGCGCGCTCTTCGCCGTGCCTGATTACCGGCGCCTGTGGGCCATCGGCGCAGGCATCGGCGTGATGCGCTGGCTTGAGCTGCTGTCGCTCGGCGTCTTCGCATTCCAGTTGACCGGATCTCCGCAGCTCGTGGCGCTCCTCGCCATCGTGCGGATGCTGCCGCACGTGCTGTTCGGGTTCCTCGTCGGCGTGCTCGCCGACTACCTGGACAAGCAGCGCATGCTGGCGGCGACCTCTCTCCTCGGCTCGGTCGTCTCGGCCGCGATGGCAGTCATGGCCATGGCGGATCTTGCCGGCTACGGAACCGTGCTGTTCGCGGCGCTGTTCTCCGGCGTTCTGTGGACGACCGACATGCCGGTCAGACGGCGGCTGTTGGTGGACGCTGCGGGCATAGACCGGATGGCCGCGGCGCTGGGTTATGACAACTCGACCGGCTTCGCCACGCGCGCCATCGGACCCGTGGCCGGCGGGGCGGCGTATCAGGCTTTCGGCATCGAGGGCATCTTTGCCCTCGGCGCGTGCATCTACTTTGGCTGCTTCCTTCTTGCGATCCGGCTGCAACGCACGCCCGCACCGGCGGTGCCGCCAGCCGAGCAGGCAGAGCCGCGCCCGTCACCGCTGGCCATGCTCGTCCTGCCACGGGAGCTGCTCCAGAGCCGCCGATTCCTGGTCGTGCTCGGCGTTACGGTCGTGTTCAACATCTGGTGCTTCCCCATCATCAGCATGGTCCCCGTGCTGGGAGAGAAGGAGTTCGGGCTGTCGCCGACCGGCATCGGCATGCTGTCCGCCTGTGATGGCATCGGCGGGACGATCGGCGCCCTTCTTGTCGGAGCCCTGGCGGGCAAGCGCGCACTGTTCCAGCTTTACTACTTCGGCACGCTGATGTTCCTGGCGGTGCTGCTGGCGCTCGGTTTATGGCTGTCGCTCGGCACATTCGTGCTTGGCCTGCTCATCATCGGCGTCGCCTCGGCCTGCTTCTCCGCGACCCAGTACGCGCTCGTCTACACCATGTCGCCACCAAAGGTGCGCGGGCGTGCCGCCGGGTTCCTGTCGGTCTTCATCGGAACCTCAACGATCGGCTTCTACAACACGGGATTCCTGTTCTCCCGGTTCGACTCGATCGACGCCTTGAAGATCATGGCCCTGCAAGGACTGGTGCCGATCCTGCTGCTGGGCCTGCTCTGGGTGCGCGCGAAGAGCTGACAAGGGACGTCAGTTAGAC
>JAEZHL010000457.1 GCA_023416575.1 Pseudomonadota bacterium | reverse complement strand
GGCGCGATGGTCTCGGCGTGCTGGCGGGCGAGGACCTCCGTCGGGGCCATCAGGGCGGCCTGTGCCCCGGCCTCGACGGCGATCGCCATCGACATGAGGGCAACCGCTGTCTTGCCGGAGCCGACGTCGCCCTGTAACAGGCGCAGCATCCGCTGGGGCGCGGTCATGTCCGCCTCGATCTCGCGCAGGGCCTCAGCTTGCGACGGTGTCAGCGCGAAGGGCAGGGCGGCGGTGAGACCTTTCCTGATCCGCCCGTCGCCGACGATGGCGCGTCCGCGCTGGGCCTTGAGGCTCTGGCGCACGAGGCTGAGGGCCACCTGGCCGGCCAGCAGCTCGTCGTAGGCAAGCCGCTGCCAGTGCCGCGCGCCGGGTGAAACGTCGTCGGTCTCCTGCGGCGCATGCAACCTGTTGATGGCCTCGTGGAACGAGGACCAACCCCGCGCTGCGAGCCAGCGCGGCTCCTGCCATTCGGGAAGCTCAGGCACCCGCCCGACGGCTTGCCGCATCAACTTGAGGAGGATCTTGCCGGAGAGCCCGGCCGTCAGCGGATGGACGGGCTCCAGCATCGGCAGGTCGGCGCGCGCCTCGGGCGGCACGATGTAGTCCGGATGGGACATCTGCAGGGTCTCGCCGTAACGCTCGACCCGGCCGGAGATGTACCGGATGCTTCCGACGGGGAGCTGGCGCTCGATGAACTTGCGCTCGGCGTGGAAGAAGACGAGGTCGATGCGGCCGGTCTCGTCCTCGCAGGCCACCTTGTAAGGGGCCTTGGAATTGCCGTGCGGCGGGCCCTTGTGCTTCAGCACGCGCACGGCGAACGTGGCGATGGCGCCCGGCACGGCGCCGGCAACGGTCGGCTCGGCGCGCCGGTCTATGACCCCGGTCGGCGCATGCCACAGCAGATCGACGACACGCGGCTCCGTCACCCCGGGCAGCAGGCGCAGCGCCTTCTTGAGCATCGCCAGCACGCGCGGACCGACGCCTGACAGCGCCTCGGCAGAGGCGAAGAGGGGTGTCAGCACATTGGGCCGCATGATGGTTATCGCCGGTCCGTGTACGAGGTTGGCTCAAGCGTGCCGGCGGCGGCGCGTCGCGGCTCACCCTTTGCGCTCGGCATTCCGGACGCTATATCACGCGCCTCAACTGTACGTTGGCGGCGTGGCGATGAAGCGTCAAGACGCGCGGCCAGATATCCAGAAGCGGCGAGGGACGAACACATGCTGGCCGAGGATCTCGATACCCGCCGGCGGCGGGCCGCTTATCGCGCCGCCCATCGCGGCACGAAGGAGATGGACTGGATCATCGGCCGCTATGCCAACGAGATGCTACCAAGGCTCGAGGGAGAGGCCCTGGAGCGGTTCGAGCGCCTGCTGAACCTGCCTGACCCGGCGTTGCAGCAGTGGTTCAACGACCCGCGACTCGCGGCAGACAGCGAGTTTGCGGACCTCATCTTAGAGCTCCGGCGCTTTCATCAGCTCGAATAGCTTCTGGTTTCAGGAAACGCGCGTAGCGCAAGACTTGCGGCCAAACCGCCCACATGTCTCCCACTCACCCGTGACAGTCCAACTTGCTGAGCAGGTGAGCAGTCGTTATGAGCCAGCCGACACTACATACTGGAGAGCCACAAGGACGGTAGCGCCTGGGCCAAGGAGCAACGGACGCGCCAGAAATGATTGGTGCGGCGCAGGACAATCATCACTCATGCCGTTGCGGCCTTGGCGCGCGGCTCAATTCACGAGTTCTCTCGATCTCGGCGGCCGAGGGGGGCCGCAACAGGTAGGATGGATACACTCGCCCAGCAGGATCTGATCTTGTCCGGCGTGCCCGAAGGGCTCGACGCGCTGGTGCTCGCACGGCTCACGCGCGAGGCGGCCTCGTCCACGGGCGGTCCGGGTTTCGTTCTGCACATCGCGCGCGACGATCGCCGTCTTGATGCGCTGCAGGCGGCGCTCTCCTTCTTCGACCCGCAGGTGCGGGTCATCGTGTTCCCGGCATGGGATACGGTGCCCTATGACCGGGTGGGACCCAACGCCGAGATCGTCGCCAAGCGCATGACGGCGCTGGCAAGGCTCGTGGCTGGCGGCCGTCGTCAGCCGACGCTCATTCTGACGACCGTCAACTCCATCCTGCAACGCGTGCCGCCGCGCGATTTCGTGCGCAAGGCCATCCGCCAGATGGCGCCCGGCCAGCGCATCGACATGAACCTGCTGGTACAGCGGCTGCAACTCGGCGGCTTCGTGCGGACGGGCACCGTGATGGAGCCAGGCGAGTTCGCGGTGCGCGGCGGCATCCTCGACCTCTATCCGCCGGGCCGCTCCAGCCCGGTCAGGCTCGATTTCTTCGGCGATACGCTGGAGAGCATCAAGACCTTCGATGCCGAGACGCAGCGCACGCAGAAGCTCGTGCAGAAAATGACGCTGCTGCCGGTGAGCGAGGTGGCGTTCGGCGCCGAGGCGGAGCGCGTTTTCCGCACCCGCTACGTCGAGCTGTTCGGGGGTAACACGGGCGATGATCCCCTGTATCAGGCGATCAGCGCCGGCCAGCGGTATCCGGGCATGGAGCAGTGGCTGCCGCTGTTCCATGACAAGCTCGAGACGCTGTTCGACTACGTCCAGGGCAGCGACGTGAGCTTCGATCACCTTGCCGAGGAGGCGGTGCAGCAGCGGCTCGAGCAGGTGAGCGAGCACTATCAGGCGCGCGTCGAGGCGCTCGAGACGAGCAAGTTCGGGGCGCCGCCCTACAAGCCGGTGCCGCCGGACCAGATGTACATCGCCGAAAAGGAGTGGCGGTCGCTGCTGGGAGCGCTGACGGTCCGCCGCTTCACGCCCTTCGAGCAGGCCGGAACCGCGAGCGTCGCCAGTCTCGGCGGCCGGCCGGGCCGCAATTTCGCGCCGGAACGAACGGCCGAGGGCTCCGACCTGTTCGGCGCTGTCGTCGGGCACATCCGGCATCTGATTTCCGAGAACAAGCGCGTCGTCGTCGCCGCCTGGACCCCCGGCGCGCGCGAGCGGATCGGCACGCTGCTGAAGAGCCACGGGCTCAAGGACGCTCGCAAGGTCGAGAGCTATACCGAGGCGCTGGCTCTGCCGGGCAACCTGCCGACCCTGGCGGTGCTCGGGCTCGAGCAGGGCTTCGAGACCGCCGATCTCGCGGTGATCGGCGAGCAGGACATCCTGGGCGACCGGCTCGTGCGGCCGCGGCGCAAGCCCAAGCGGGCCGCCGATGTCATCACCGAGGCGACGAGCCTGTCGGTCGGCGATCTCGTGGTCCATGTTGATCACGGCATCGGCCGCTTCGAGGGGCTGCAGACGATCACGGCGCTCGGCGCGCCGCATGATTGCCTGGAGGTCGTCTATGCGGGCGGCGACAAGCTCTACCTGCCGGTCGAGAACATCGAGCTCCTGTCGCGGTACGGCTCGGAATCGGAAGGCGTGCAGCTCGACAAGCTGGGCGGCGTCGGCTGGCAGTCGCGCAAGGCGCGCCTGAAGCAGCGGCTCCGGGAGATCGCCTCCGAGCTGATCAAGATCGCGGCCATGCGGCAGCTCAAGGAGGCGCCGGCGCTGGCACCTCCGGCGGGCGCCTACGAGGAGTTCGTCACCCGCTTCCCCTACGAGGAGACGGAGGACCAGCTGTCCAGCATCGAGGCCGTGATCGAGGACCTGGGCTCGGGTCGGCCGATGGACCGGCTCGTTTGCGGCGACGTCGGTTTCGGCAAGACCGAGGTGGCGCTCAGAGCCGCCTACGTGACGGCCATGTCGGGCTTGCAGGTCGCGGTCGTGGTGCCGACGACACTGCTCGCGCGCCAGCATGCAAAGACGTTCATGGAGCGCTTCAAGGGTCTGCCGATCCGCATTGCGCAGGCTTCGCGGCTGGTGTCGTCGAAGGACCTTGCCGAGACCAAGGAGGGGCTGCGCAACGGAACCATCGACATCGTCGTCGGCACGCACGCGCTGCTCGGCAAGTCGATCCAGTTCGCGCGCCTGGGGCTTCTGATTGTCGACGAGGAGCAGCATTTCGGCGTTGGCCACAAGGAGCGGCTGAAGCAGCTGCGGGAAGATGTGCACGTGCTGACACTGTCGGCGACGCCTATTCCGCGCACGCTGCAGCTTGCACTCTCCGGTGTGCGCGAGCTGTCGCTGATCACCACGCCTCCGGTCGACCGGCTGGCGGTGCGCACCTACATTTCGCCGTTCGATCCCGTCATCATCCGCGAGGCGCTACGGCGCGAGCGCTATCGCGGCGGGCAGGCGTTCTACGTCGTGCCGCGAATTTCGGACCTCGACGACGTCGCGGAGTTCCTGCGCGAGGCGGTGCCGGAGCTCCGGGTCGCCCGTGCCCACGGCCAGCTCTCGGTGACCGAGCTCGAGGACGTGATGACGGCGTTCTACGAGGGCCAGTACGACGTGCTGCTGTCGACGGCCATCGTCGAATCCGGCCTCGACGTACCGAATGCCAACACGCTCATCGTGCACCGCGCCGACATGTTCGGGCTGGCGCAGCTGTATCAGCTTCGCGGCCGGGTCGGACGCGGCAAGGCACGCGCCTATGCCTACTTCACGACGCCACCGGGCCAGAAGCTGACGGAGGGCGCGGAGAAGCGGCTCAAGGTTCTTCATTCGCTGGATACGCTGGGGGCAGGGTTCTCGCTCGCCAGCCACGATCTCGACCTGCGTGGCGCCGGCAACCTGCTCGGCGAGGAGCAGTCGGGGCACATCCGCGAGGTCGGGTTCGAGCTCTACCAGTCGATGCTGGAGGAGGCGGTCGCCAGCCTCAAGGGCGGTGATCTCAGCGAGGCGGGGGAGCAGTGGAGCCCGCAGATCTCGCTCGGCACGGCGGTGCTCATTCCGGAGACCTACGTCGGCGACCTGCAGCTCAGGCTCGGGCTCTATCGCCGCCTGTCCGGGCTCGAGAACCGGGCGGACATCGACGCGTTCGCGGCCGAGCTGGTCGATCGCTTCGGCGAGCTGCCCGAGGAGGTGCGTCACCTTCTCGACGTGATGGAAATCAAGGGCTTGTGCCGTCAGGCGGGAATCGCGCAAGTCGATGCCGGACCGAAGGGGGCCGTGCTGGCGTTCCGGCGTAATGCCTTCGCCAACCCGGAAGGGCTGGTCGATCTCATGCAGCGCTCGCGGGGCAAGATGAAGCTGCAGCCGGATCATCGGCTGGTTTTCAAGGCCGACTGGGACCTGCCGGAGCACCGGCTGAAGGGCGTGCGGGGATTGATTTCCGACATGGCGAAAGCCGCCGCGCGCGTGCGATCGGCTGAGGGCAAGCCAGCCAAGGCGTGAGGCGCCAGGCGGGGTTGTAGGGGATCGCGTTCCGGAGGGCCGACTGAGGCCGGCGCCTCTTGTTCGCTTCATCTGGGCGGGCTACGGATCAGTGTTCCGGCCAGACGAGCGAGCAGGCAAGCGCAGCCGGAAGGCGCGCGTCCGGCGTTGATGAAGTCGGGGCGTCATCCGGCCGAGGCGCGGCACGGCAGAGCGCCCCCGGATGCCGGCGTGCGGCCTCCTCTGGTGTGAGGAGATTTAGAATTCGATGTCTGAGGAGGCGGATAGGATGAGCGAACCGGGCCCACTGCGATACAAGCGCCTGTGCCTGAAGTTGTCGGGCGAAGCATTGAGCGGCAAGGGCGGATTCGGGTTCGACATGGGGGTCGCCACGCGCCTCGCCCGGGACGTCTCCGAGGCAGTCCAGGCCGGGGTCGGCATCGTCGTCGTCGTCGGTGGCGGCAACATCTTCCGCGGGCTTGCCGGGGCGGCGAAGGGCATGGACCGCGCTACCGCCGACTACATGGGCATGCTGGCGACCGTAATGAACGCGCTGGCCTTCCACAACGCGCTCGAGCAGCTCGGCACGCCTGCCCGCGTGCTGTCCGCCATTCCGATGCCGACGATCTGCGAGTCCTACGTCCGCGCCAAGGCGCTGCACCACCTCGAGAATGGCCGCGTCGTCATCTGCGCCGCGGGCACGGGAAATCCGTTCTTCACGACGGATACGACGGCAGCTCTCAGGGCGATCGAGATGGACTGCGATGCCGTGGTGAAGGCGACTCAGGTGGACGGCGTCTACTCCGCGGACCCCAGAACCGATCCGACCGCGGTGCGCTACGACCAGCTGTCGTATGCCGAGGTGCTGGCCCGCGACCTCAAGGTGATGGATGGCGCGGCTATCGCGCTTGCCCGCGACAATGGTCTTCCGGTAATTGTTTTCTCCATAGAGGAGTCGGGTAATCTCCTGAAGATGCTCCGCGGCGAAGCCCGTGCGACCATCATTCAGGGCAGCGTTTGATTTCAGGAATCGCGCGGCATCCGTCTCGCAGTCCGCCGGCCGAGGCGATGACGTGAAGGGCCGGGCCAATGCCGCGCCCGGCAGGAGGAGTGGTATGGCTCTGGTCAACTTCGATATCGGCGACATGGAACGGCGCATGCGGGCAGCCATCGATGCCCTGAAGCGCGAGCTGAGCGGGCTGAGGACTGGCCGCGCCAGCGCCAACCTGCTCGATCCCGTGGTGGTGACAGTCTACGGGCAGAAGATGCCCCTGAACCAAGTCGGCTCAGTGTCGGTCCCGGAGCCGCGCATGATCACCGTGCAGGTCTGGGACAAGGCGACGGTGTCTGCCGTCGACAAGGCGATCCGCGAGGCAAATCTCGGTCTCAATCCGATCGTTGACGGCACCCTGCTGCGGCTGCCGGTGCCGGCGCTGACGCAGGAACGCCGCCAGGATCTCATCAAGCTGGCGCACAAGTACGCCGAGCAGACTCGCGTGGCGATCCGCAATGTGCGCCGCGAGGGCATGGAGCTTTTGAAAAAGCTCGAAAAAGATTCCAAGATGAGTCAAGACGAGCATCGCACGAATTCCACAAAAGTGCAGGAACTGACGGACAAGATCATCAAGGACATCGATCAGATCCTCGCGACCAAAGAAGCCGAGATCAACAAGGTCTGAAGCATTGGGGGGGCGGGTGCCTCCGCCTTTAATCGTTTCTCTAAAGAGAAAGCTTTCGGGGCCGGTGGCAGACATTCAGATACAACCCGCTGGAGATGCGGGCACGAGCGTCGCACCTCCGTGCCATGTCGCGATCATCATGGACGGCAATGGGCGTTGGGCGAACCGCCGCGGTTTGCCCCGCACCGTCGGCCACAGGATGGGCGTGGAAGCTTTGCGCCGCACCGTGCGTGCGGCCATCGAGTTCGGCATCGCCCATCTCACCCTCTACACCTTTTCGTCGGAGAACTGGTCGCGGCCCGTGGCCGAGGTCGACGAGCTGATGCGGATGATGAAGCGCTTCATCCGGCGCGATCTCGTCGACCTGCATCAGAACGGTGTGCGGATTCGGGTCATTGGTGAGCGGGCTGATCTCGATCCGGAATTGCTGCATCTGATCGAGGAAGCGGAGGCGCTGACAGAGTCCAATCAGCGGTTGGAGCTCATCGTTGCTTTCAACTACGGCTCGCGCGTCGAGATTGCGAAGGCGGCACGAAAGCTCGCCCTCAAGGCCGCCAGTGGCGCCCTCGACCCGGCGACGATCACGCCGGAAGTGCTTGCCGCCGAGCTCGATACGAAGGGCATCCCCGATCCCGACCTGCTCATCCGCACCAGCGGCGAGGTCCGCCTGTCGAACTTCCTTCTATGGCAGGCGGCTTATGCCGAGCTGGTGTTCATCGACGCCTGCTGGCCGGATTTCGGCCGCGAGCTGCTGCAGCAGGCGATCAAAGAATATCGCTCGCGCGAGCGCCGCTACGGCGGCTTGCCGAACCAGCCCGATGGCTTGAAGGCGCGCCGCTCATGACCGGCTCGACGCCAGACCAGACCCCGTCGGTATCGGCGGGCGCGCGGGATCTGAAACCGCGCATCATCTCCGGCCTGCTGCTCGCCGGCTTGGCGCTGTTGATCGTCTACGCGGGCGTGATCCCGTTCGCGGTCCTCGTCATGGCCATCTCCATGGTCATGTGCTGGGAGTGGGGCCGGGTGGTGCGGACCGACGAGCTCGACGCGGCTTTCGCCGTGCATGCGGGCGCCGTCGCGATCGCCATCGTGCTGACGGCGCTCGGTTTTGCGGCCCTGGGGCTCGTCGTCATCGTGATCGGCGCGATCCTCGTGTTGTTGCTTCAGTTCAGCCGCCAGGGCAGGTTGTCCGCCCTTGGCGTGCCCTATGTCGGCGTGCCGGCCGTATCGCTGCTGTGGCTGCGCTCGGATGAGCCGTTTGGATTTGCCGCGGTCGTGTTCCTCTTGCTCGTGGTATCTACGACCGATACCTTTGCCTATTTCGGAGGCCGGAGCATCGGAGGCGCCCGACTGTGGCCGCGTATATCGCCGAACAAGACCTGGTCGGGCTTGATCACCGGCGTCGCGGCCGCGAGCTTGGTTGGCGCGCTGTTCGCGTGGGCGGTCGTCGATTCCTCGCCGCTGCGGCTGGCGATGACCGCGCTGGTGCTCGCGCTCATCTCACAAGCGGGGGACCTCGCCGAGTCGGCGCTGAAACGCGGCTTTGGCATCAAGGATGCGAGCGCGCTCATTCCGGGACATGGCGGCTTTCTCGACCGGATGGACGGCGTTGTCTTCGCGGCTGCGGCAGCGGCGCTGTTCACCCTGTTCGTCGGCGTGCATTCGCCTGCCCGCGCACTTCTGTTTTGGTAGTGAGGCAGGTGGGAATGCGCACCTGCGGGGCCGCCCGGCCGGGCTGCCAGGGCGAGCCAGTTTCTCTCGAAATCCAAGCGGTGTTAGGAACGTGAAAACGGTCACCATACTCGGCGCCACGGGCTCTGTTGGAGCCAGCACGCTCGATATCGTCGGCCGCTCGCCCGAGTTCAGCGTCGGTGTCGTGACCGCGCAGAGCAGCGCCGCGAAGCTCGCCGAACTGGCCATCCAGCACAGGGCGCAGCTGGCGGTGATCGGCGATGAGGCACACTATGCCGAGCTGCGCGACATGCTGGCGGGGAGCGGCGTCGAGGCCGCTGCAGGCCCGGCGGCGCTGGTCGCTGCGGCGGAGCTGCCCGCTGATTGCGTCGTCGCTGCGATTGCCGGCGCGGCGGGGCTCGCCCCCACCCTGGCCGCGGCGCGCAAGGGTCGGCGCGTGGCGCTCGCCAACAAGGAGTGCCTGGTCGCCGCCGGCGCACTGTTCATGGCGACCGTGGAAGCCAGCGGGGCCGATCTGGTGCCGATCGATTCCGAGCATTCGGGCATCTTCCAGAGCCTCGCGGGAGCCGATGCCAAGGCGGTGGAGCAGATCGTCCTGACCGCTTCGGGCGGGCCGTTTCGCGACTGGGACATCGACCGCTTGGCCGGGGCAAAGCCCGAGGAGGCGTTGCGGCATCCGCGCTGGAGCATGGGACCGAAGATCTCCATCGACTCGGCGACCCTCATGAACAAAGGCCTCGAGCTCATCGAGGCCTACCATCTGTTCCCGGTCGAGGCATCGCAGCTCGATGTCGTCGTTCACCCGCAGTCCGTGGTCCATTCGCTGGTCAGCTTCAAGGACGGCTCGGTGGTGGCGCAGATGTCGTGTCCGGACATGCGCATCCCGATCGCGCTCGGTCTTGCCTGGCCCTCCCGGCTGCAATCTCCGGCCGAGCGGCTGGACCTCATCAAGCTGCAGTCGCTGACGTTCGAGGCGCCGGATGTCACTCGTTTTCCTGCGCTCGAGTTGGCGCGAGGGGCACTGACGCGCGGTGGCGCTGCCCCCGCCATTCTCAATGCCGCGAACGAAGTCGCTGTCGAAGCCTACCTCGGGCGGCGAATAGGCTTCCTTGACATTGCCCGAACCGTGGCCACATGCCTCGATCGGGCGGAACAGGCCGGCATGTATGACGTGCCGGACACGCTCGACGACGTCATGGCCGCCGATGCAGCCGGGCGTGAGTTGGCACGAGATGTGATTGCTGCGTGACGGGCGGGAGCTGTCCCACCCGCTCTCGTAGATAGTTGGGAGATCGATCCACATGGGCTTGTTAGCCGGTTTCGCCGATGGGTTCGGAGGTTTCCTCTTCGTGCTCGCGTCCTTCCTGTTCGTGCTGACCGTCGTGGTCTTCGTGCACGAGCTTGGGCATTTCCTGGTCGCGCGGTGGTGCGGCGTGAAGGTGAGCGCCTTCTCGATCGGGTTCGGGCGCGAGATCTTCGGCTTCTTCGATCGTCATGGCACACGCTGGCGCTTCGCGTGGATTCCCCTCGGCGGCTACGTCAAGTTCATGGACGACGAGAACGCGGCGAGCGTCGGCTCGGCCGAGAAGCTGCGCGACATGAGCGCGGAGGAGCGTGCCGGCGCCTTCCACGCCAAGCCGCTATGGCAGCGGGCGGCGGTCGTGGCGGCAGGGCCCGTTGCCAACTTCCTGTTGGCGATCGTGATTTTCGCCCTGATGTTCTCGCTGATCGGCATCCGCTCGACCGCTCCGCGGGTCGACGAGGTGGTGCCCAACTCTCCGGCGGCCGCTGCCGGGTTCATGCCGGGTGACGTCATCCTCGAGGTTGGCGGCAGCCCGGTCGACAGCTTCACCGAGGTGCTGCGGACCGTCAGCGCCTCGCGAGGGCGCGAGCTTGCCATCAAGGTCGACCGCCGCGGTGAGGTCCTGACCCTCAACGTGACGCCGGAGCGCCAGGAGGTGCAGGACAGCCTCGGTGGCACCATCGTCCGCGG
>JAEZHL010000456.1 GCA_023416575.1 Pseudomonadota bacterium | reverse complement strand
AGGAGGTCTATCAGCCGGATTGGCGCCACCCTGAACGCCTTGCGTATTCGAACAGGCTGGCAGACCTGCTGGCCGCCTTGCTGCCAAACGATCCGGCCATGGAAGGGAGCGTCAGCACGGTGCCGGCGACGTTCCGGCCGATCGGCGCGCAGCCCGATGCGATCGCGCGAATTGCCGACAATCTGCTGCAGCATGCAGCCCATCTCGTCGCCGTCCGTGAGCGGACCGGCCGCACGATCGCGCTCGCCATCGAGCCAGAGCCGATGTGCTACCTTGAGACGACAGAGGAGGGCGTCCGTTTCCTCGAAGAGCAGCTGCTCTCCAAGGCAGGTATTGCGCGACTGGGCGAGCTGACCGGGCTCGGTCTCGCCGGTGCCGAGTCGGCCATTCGCCAGCATGTCGGGCTTTGCTACGACGTGTGCCACGCGGCCGTCGAATTCGAGGACGCGGCGGCTGGTTTCGCGCGCATTGCCAGCGCCGGCCTGCGGGCCCTGAAGGTGCAGCTGTCCGCCGCCCTGCGTGTCCCGGAGGTCGGGGCAGGGACGGTGGCCCAGCTCGCCCGCTTCGATGATGGCGTCTACCTGCATCAGGTCGTCGAACGGCAGCGCGACGGCCGTTTGCAGCGCTATCTCGATCTTGCCCCGGCTTTTGCTGCGATCGATCGCGCAAAGGGTTCGGAATGGCGCGTCCACTGTCACGTGCCGATCTTCATGGACACGTTACCCCAGCTCGATACGACCCAACCGATGCTGCGCGAGGTCCTGGCGCTGCACAAGACGGCGCCCCTCAGTGCACACCTTGAGGTCGAGACCTACACGTTCGACGTTCTGCCCGAAGAGCTGCGTAGCGTGGACGTCGCGACCGCCGTGAGCCGGGAGCTCTTGTGGGCGAAGGAAATTCTGGTGCAATGACTCCATCCATCGCGCTGCGCCTGGGGCGGGTTTCGAACCTGCCGACGGTCTGGTCGAATACCCTGGTCGGCGTGGCGCTTGCCGGCGGCGAGCTCTGGACGGGGACGACGTTGTTGCTGGCCGTTGGCCTATCCCTGCTCTACGTCGCGGGCATGTTCCTCAACGATGCCTTCGATCGGGAGATCGACGCGTTGGAGCGCCCGACCCGGCCAATTCCGGCAGGGCATGTCTCTGCGAATGCTGTGTTTGCCGCGGGCTTCGGATTGATGCTCGCGGGCCTCGCCGTCGTGCTCCTGGCGAGCACGGCTCGGCCCGAAAACGCAGTTCCCGCGATGCTGGCTGCGCTCGCCCTCGCCGGCGCCATCGTCTTCTATGACTGGCACCACAAGGGCAATCCACTCAGTCCGCTGTTCATGGGGCTATGCCGCTTTCTCGCCTATCTCACGGCGGGGCTCGCCATCACGGCGTCGCTGCCGGGGAGCGTCTTGCTGGCGGCACTCGTCGCGCTCGGATATTTGATCGGCCTCACCTATACCGCGAAACAGGAAGCACTCGACCGGCTGGGTAGCCTGTGGCCGCTCATCTTCCTTGCCAGTCCCGTCGCTTATGGCCTCGCCGCGATGATACAAGGTGGGAGCGCAGTTCTGACGTTGGCGCTGGCGGCCCTGGTCGCATGGATTGGCCTTGCCCTCTATTTCCTGAAGCGGCGCAACAAGGGTGACGTACCGAAGGCCGTCATCAGCCTGATAGCCGGCATCGCGCTCGTCGATGCCGTTTTTCTCGCAGCGGTTGGCCAGTGGCTCGGCACATTCGCGGCCGCGATCTTCTTCCTCGCCACCCTCGCCCTGCAGCGCTGGGTCAGCGGAACTTGAAAACCTGCGTGGAACTGGTGAAAAAAACAGTTAGCTGACGAAATTGATGCGTCTGGTGTAGACTGATCGTAGGTCGATCCGTATCCTTGAAATCGGCCACGTAAGAGAACAACGGGGCTTAATAATCAAATCAGGGAGTGAAACGCATGCGCATCGCACTCACGTGTTTCAGCGCAGCAGCTGCCGCGCTGCTCTCCATATCCGCGCCTGCCGTCGCGCAAGTGAAGCTCAAGCTGGTTGAAGTGGCGAGCGGCCTGACGCACCCGCTGGCGATGGTGTCCATACCAGACGGCTCCGGCCGCAAGGCTGTCATCGAGCAGACCGGGCAAGTCCGCATCATCGACCAGCGCGGGCGGTTGCTCCCGGAGCCGTTCATCAACGTCGCGCCGAAGATGGTGGTGCAGCATCCCTTCTTCGACGAGCGCGGGCTGCTCGGCATCGCCTTCCACCCGAACTATCGCGAGAACGGCAAGTTCTATCTCGCCTACTCGGTGCCACTGCGCTCCTCCGTTTTGGATCGGCGCCTGTGGTGGTCGCACACCAACATCGTGTCGGAATTCACCGTTTCCAAGAACGATCCGAACAAGGCCGATGATTCGACCGAGCGGGTGATCTCGCAGATCGACTGGCCGCAGTTCAATCACAACGGACACTGGATCGGGTTCGGTCCGGACGGAATGCTCTACATCGCGACCGGCGATGGCGGTTATGCCAACGACTGGGGCATCGGCCACAACGTGATGATCGGCAACGGCCAGGATCTGCGGTCTCCGAACGGCAAGATCCTGCGCATCGATGTGGACAAAGCGGATCGGATCCCAGCCGACAACCCGTTCGTCGGAAACAGCGAAGCGCTGCCAGAGATCTGGGCGCTCGGCTTGCGCAATCCCTGGCGCTGCTCATTCGACATGGGTGGCAACAAGGATTTGATCTGCGGCGATGTTCAGCAGAACTCGTTCGAGGAGATCAGCCTCATCCCCAAGGGCGGAAATCTCGGCTGGCGGCGCATGGAAGGCGAGAAGTGCTTCGACTATCAAAAGCCGGACAATCATCCCGCGAGCTGTGACCAGGCCGGGCTGACGCCGCCGATCCTCGTCTACAACAACTGCACCGCCGTTCGGCAGGACTGCAAAGGCATCTCGGTGACCGGCGGCTACGTCTATCGCGGCGAGTACAAGAACTGGGACGGCAAGTACATCTTCGGCGATTGGTCTAAGTCGTTCGACAAGATGGACGGCCAAATCTTCATCGCGACCAAGGGTGCCGACGGCAAGTGGACCATGGAAGGCACCGAGGTCGAGGGCATGAAGACGCTGCCCTACATGCTGGCATTCGCGCAGGATGACAAAGGCGAGGTCTACGCCCTGACCAGCATCAGCACGGGTCCCGTCGGCGGCCACGACAAGATCTATCGCATCGCCCCGTCGGTGCCATAAGAGCCAGCCGATCCGGCGAAACCGGACAACTTTCAGTCTTGGAGGCGGCTCGTTTCAGAGCCGCCCCTTTGTCTGGAGTGATCGAGAGTGATCATGCGAAATAGTCTCTTTGCACATCTGCGCGCCGGCGCGATCGCCCTTGCGATGCTGATGGCAGCCGGGCCTGCCTTCGCAGCCGATGAGGCCGAAGAGCCGAGAGCGCCACCGCCGCCGCTGCCCGAGAAGGTGCTCCGCGACCCAACGGTCATCACGACTGGCGAAAAGCTGTGGCAGGATCAGTGCACGCACTGCCACGGCTCCCGTGCCTACCCAGGCAAGGCGCCGAAGCTGCAGCCGCGGCTCTACAAGCCCGAGTTCGTTTGGGACCGCGTCTACAATGGCTTCCGCGGCATGCCGCCCTGGAAGGACGCCTACTCGGACGAGGAAGTGGTCGCGATCGTCGCTTACGTGATGAGCGATGAATTTTTCCCGTAATGCTGGCCAAGCCGGCAGTCGAAGGGACTATAAGTCCGATGACTATCTATAAGACGAAGCCGGAAAGTTCTGCGGCAGACGGAAGCAGCGCGGGTCCTGCTTTCGTCTTATTCGTGCGGACCTGACAGGCTTCGGATTAAACCCAAAGCACCTTCTTGCGATAATTGAGGTCATTGAGCAGCTCGTGCGCTGGCCCCTCGTGGAACACCTGGCCATTCTCGAGCGCATAGACCCTGTCGGCCAAGGCGAGCACGAGGTCGAGATTGTGCTCGACGATGATGATCGGCACCTCCTGCCGGAGCCTGTCGAATACGCGGAACAACTCCTCGATCACTG
>JAEZHL010000425.1 GCA_023416575.1 Pseudomonadota bacterium | reverse complement strand
CGCATCTCGGGACTTCCTCGGTGCGCTATGAGATCGGCCTGTTCGGCGTTGGCGAGGAGGACGCCCGCGCGGACGGTCATTTCGTCCATGTCTTCGTCGACAGGGAGACCAACCGGCCGGTGCCGATCCCGGACCGGATGCGGGCAGCACTGGCGCGCCTCGCAGGGGCTTGAGCGGGCATCGACCCGCGTCCGGGAAGCGCATTCCGCCGCGCCCCGATATCGTCCCGATGTCAATCCGTCTTAAAAAAAGACGTAGTCGGAACATAGTTCATGATGGGCCGAAAAGCTCAACTTCATTTGTCACTGACGACCTGTAGAATGATGATTTGACTGAGAATTCGGGCGGTCCGGATTTTCGATTCTGTAGCCGAGAAAGGCTGTTGATTTCTTTGCGTGCACAAAGTTATTCTTAATTCGGGAGAGGGAATTAGGGGTATTGCCCGCTGGCTCGGGAGAGCCGGCGCGCAGCTTCTGACTACCATTACCTTTGAATGAGAGTTTCCCTGCGGGTAACACGCCGTGGTTGTTTTCGCGGCCGTGAATGGGGGTCGTATGCGTGTTGTCTCGATTATAGGCACGCGGCCGGAGGCCATAAAAATGGCGCCGGTTATAAAAGCGCTCGAATTCAAGTCTTCTGCGGGAATAGAAAGCATCGTCGTTTCGACGGGGCAGCATCGGGAAATGATGCGGCCCATTCTCGAATTCTTCGACATCAGGCCCAGTGAGGAATTCAGCCTGATGCAGAAATGCAAATCCTCAAATGAGCTCTTTTCGAGGATCATTGCTGAAGTCGATCGTGTCTGCGTCGATTACGAGCCGGATGTCGTGCTGGTTCATGGCGATACGACATCGGCTGCGGCCGCTGCTGTGGCAGCATTCCATCGCCGCATCCGCGTTGGGCACGTGGAGGCCGGCCTTAGGACCGGCGATATCGGTCAACCATTTCCAGAGGAAATGAACCGGCGGCTGATCACCTCCTGTACCTCCGTCCATTTTGCGCCGACACGGGCTGCGAAAGAGAGGCTGATTGCGGAGGGGATCTCCGACGACGACGTGCACCTCACCGGAAATACGGTGATCGACGCCTTGCTCTCCGTGGCCGCGCGGCTCGAATGCGATCGTGCGATGAGGGCGGCGCTGGATCAAAAGTTCAGCTTTCTCGATGGCGCGCGCGAGATCCTGCTGGTGACGGGGCATCGTCGCGAGAATTTCGGTGAGGGCATCAAGAGTATCTGCCAAGCTCTGCAGCAGCTGTCGCAGCGTCCGGGCTTGGCGATCGTCTATCCGGTCCACCTCAATCCGAATGTGCTGGGGCCCGTCAGCGCGATGCTGGACGGATTGAGCAATGTCCATCTCATCGCGCCGGCCGACTACGTTTCCTTCGTCTACCTGATGCTGCGCAGCAGCGCCGTGCTGACGGATTCAGGGGGTGTGCAGGAAGAGGCGCCGAGCCTCGGCAAGCCCGTGCTGGTGATGCGCAATGTGACCGAGCGGCCCGAGGCAGTTGCGGCCGGCATGGCCCGGCTGGTGGGCACGGACGCGCAAACCATCGTCGATAGTGTCCTGGTGACGCTCGATCGCGTTCGGGATGGCGGGAGCTTGCCGCGTGGCGCCAATCCCTATGGCGACGGGCGGGCAGCGCAGCGGATCGTCGATTTCCTGGCTTACGGGCGCGGCTCGGACCTGCCGGATGCAACCGACGAGGTCGAAGACTTCGGGCTCGGCGGCATGTTGGCACCGCATTGGACGGCGGTGCGGGAGAGATCGTTCATACCGAGGGAGTTGGATACCCGCGTGTAGTCGCGGTTTGTAACGGTTTTGCAGCGGGGGAGGGAACCGGACGAGCGGACGTTCGCGATCGGCGAACAAGGCTCGTCCGGTCCATCGTTGGGGAGTGTGAGCCGTGCGTTGGTACTGCGTACCTGCCAGTCTGGCGGGGGGTCTTTTTATTGCCAGCAGTCTGCCAGACGGGGCTGTGGCGCAAAATGCGGGACTTGTCCGCTCGGACGTCTCGGCCGTGTTCGGATACTACGGCGTCACCAACGGCCACTCAGAGCGCCGATTTGCGACCGCCTGGGGCAATGCCTATTTCGGCAATGGCTTTGGTACCCATGTCGAAGCTCATTTCATGGACCGGGAAGAGACCGCCGAGTTTTTCGCTGGCGGTCTTTCGTGGAAAGGTGCTCACGGCGAGGTGAGGGGGGCGCTGGGCACGAGCACCGCCAACGATGGCATCTTGCCGGAATTCCAGGCCCGTCTCGAAGCCGTTTTTCGCAGGCATGCAGAATTGGGGCTCGTCGTCAGTTCGGCACTCAGCCACCGAAGCTACCGGAATGGGGCAGAGGACACTTCCGCGGAAGTGGAAGCTATAAAATATGTTGGCCTCGAATCCGGCTCGTTGATTTTCAGCGCACTTGCCCGGGCCACGCTGGTCGATCCGGGCAGCCATATCAGCGCGTCTTTCGGGGCCGGACTGGCATATGCGCAAGCCCGGAAATTCTCGATCGGCATCATGGTCGAGGGGGGACGCGCGGCTTACGACGGACTTCTCGGGGCGGGTATGGTCGACGAGGCCTATTTCAGCATCCGACCGACGGCTGCGGTCTTTCTGACGGATCAGGTCGAGCTGTTCGGAATGATGGAATATATGACCCGCGAATCCTATTCGATTTTCGGAGGGCATTTGGGGCTGAAAATCCATTTCGACTGACTGACCTGAAGATCGCGGCGCAGGGTATCGTGAATGGCAGTGCTGGAAGGCTTCGTTCTGCTGACGATCGCGATGGGATTGGCCCTGGCAGCCCGGCAGTTTCTGCTGGCCGCCTGCGTCGCCGTGAGCAGGGATCAGCCGCCGAGGTCACCCCCGGGCGACGCAATCGAAGCGAGCGACGCCGATTGGCCGAGCGTAACGGTTCTCGTTCCGGCCCATAACGAGGAGCGGGTCATGCCGGGTTGCCTCGCCGCGATGGCAGCGCTCGATTATCCGACTGACAAGATCTCGATCCTCGTCGTCAATGACCGCTCCTGCGATCGCACCGGCGAGATCGCGGATGCTATTGCGGCTACCGATCCGCGTGTGATGGTGCTGCATCGTCATGCCGGGTCTGAGCCCGGTAAGTCCGCCGCAGTCGCCGAGGGAATGGCGCTGTCGAGGTCCGATATCCTCGTTCTCTTCGATGCCGATTACCTGCCGACGCCGGATCTCCTCAAGGCGCTCGTGGCACCATTCTCCGATCCTACGGTCGGCGCCAGCATGGGGCGCGTCGTGCCGCAGAATGCCGACGCCAACCTTCTGACCCGGCTGCTCGATCTGGAACGCCGCGCCGGATATGCCGTCGACCAGCATGGTCGCGCGCTGTGGAGTCTCGTGCCGCAATTCGGCGGCACCGTCGGCGGTATCAGGCGGACGGCGCTCGATGTTGTTGGGGGCTGGCGCAAGGGGCACCTCGCAGAGGATACGGACCTGACGTTCCGGCTGGTGCTCGGCGGCTGGCGGATCGCCTATTTCAACGACGCGTGCTGCCATGAGGAGGTGCCCGAGGATTGGCGTACCCGATTTCGGCAGGTGCGGCGCTGGGCCTATGGCCACAATGATTGTTTGCTGAGCTATTGGCGAGATGTCCTTTTTGGGAAGCTCGAATTCAGGCGCAAAATCGATGCTGCGCTCGTTCTGCTTTTCTATCTGTTTCCGGCGTGCGCCCTGCTGAGCACGTTCGCTGTCGTTCCCATCCTGGCATTCGGAAACGCGCACGGGCTTCTTGGCGATCCGGCCTGGCTCGGTGGGCTGCTCGCGCTGGCAGTCCTCGGCCCCTATGCCCAGGTCATGGTGGCGGCCGTGCGCGATGGCCAGCCGCATGTCATCAGGTCCCTGCCACTGCTGGCCGCTAGCTCAGCCGTTTCGTTGCTCGCGGCGAGCGCCGGGCTCGTGCTTCTGCTGGGTAATCGGCTCCGGGGCCAATCGCTGGGGTGGGACAAGACCGTGCGATACCGGTCGGCATGACGGGGCAGGCCGGGATGCTCGTTGCGACGCTTCTTTGCGCGTACATCGCTCATCTCGTGGTCCTCTGTCGCTGGTTCGCCGGGAGTAAAGTCAGCCACGTCCTCCCCATCGACGACAATGGGCGGAGCGCATCTCAAAGGCGCGGGACCGCATCCCCGTTGGCGCTTCGCGTCGGGCTCGTGCCGATCCTGGCTGGCATCCTGTTCGTCCTGGAGGTTCACGCGTTCGCATCCGCCAGCTCCTGGCTACCGGGTGTCGATTGCCGGGATGACTGGCTCCCCGCGTGCACGCTTGCGCTCACTCCGGTGGGGGCGGGGAGGGGGACGGCAGTGGTCATGCTGGCCGCCTGCGCTGGTCTCTTCCTCGCGATGCGCTCCCGCGCCGGCCGATCCGTCTTCTACCCTCTGGCCAGTTTGATGCTGGCGATGCTGGCCTTCGGAGCCGCCATCGACCTTGTCGCCGGGAACGGCGCAGCGCGGCAGGATATCGTGTTCCGGCTGGTAGCGGGACTGCAGCTCACCGCAGCGGCGGGATTTTCGCTCGGCCTGATGATCCTGCCGGTGCGCAAACCGGGTGCAGTGATCACGGGCGTGCTGGGGCAGGCGGCTGGTGCCAGCGTCAGGATCCTCGGTGGTCTCCTGATGCTGGCCCTGTGGCCGAACCTTCCAGCGGCAACCGCCGTTGCGCTCCTTATCGTCACGCTCTTGGTCCCGGGCGGGGCGAGCGCGCTGACGGCTGCCGCGGTCATCAGCGGCGGTTGGCGGCCGGGCGAGGTCGGTGAGGCGGCGC
>JAEZHL010000357.1 GCA_023416575.1 Pseudomonadota bacterium | reverse complement strand
CGAGGATCATATCCCGGTACTTCGCAGGTCCACGGCAGTTCCAGCCCTGGAAGAGATAGCTCATCATCACGCTGATCTCTCCCCATTGCCCGCCAAGCACCTCCTGAAGTTGGCGCGCGTAGGCCGGGTCGGGACGGTCTGGCCGTGCATGGTATTGGATCTGATTGATACGAGAGAACATGCATCTGCTCCTGGGTAGCTTGAGAGATGGAACCGCCTCGAAGGTGTGATGTTCCGAGCCGCGCACCAGAAAGCGCCAAGCCGGTCCGTTGCGAACGCGTCGATCCGCGACGGGAGTGGCCAATCAGCACTCGGCACGCCACTGAGCGACGTGCTGGAGCGCGGCGCGCTCCAGCATTCGAGGCGGCGATTTTCTCCTCGGTCAGCGACTTAGACGGTTTTGGATTGGCGCGTGGGCATTTCAGCATGCGCGCAAAATTGTTGCGTGACGCTCTCGATGTGCTTGCCGACCCAGTCCGCCATGGCCTCTTCTTCGTGAAGGCTCTGCTTCAGAAGCGGAACCATCCGCTGCTCGCCGAGGCGGTTCGCGAAGGCGATGAGGCTGCGATAGGAAGCGATCTCGAGGTGCTCGACCCCATAACCGGTCAGCGTGTCCTTGATGGGCTCATCCGTTACGGTCGCGTGCACCATCGACTGCATCGCGCCCATTGTGCGAGCGCCTAAGTTCTTCAGCGTAGACGGAGATTCGCCAATCATTTCCAAACATTGGCGCAGACGGTCGATTTGGTTCTCTGTCTCCCGCAGGTGCTCGCTCGCACGGGCTTGCAGATCGGGATAATCTTCGAGCCGGTTGGCTTGGCTCTCCATCATGTCTCTCGTCTGTTGCTCCAGCGCATAGGCGTCCTTCAGGCCGCTAATGAAAACGTCCCGGGCGTCGGTCATCTTGGACTCTCCTCAATCATTACTGTCTGGTTGGGAACAGTGGACTGCGGCGAGGGTTCCGGCCGTGCACGTTAGTTCTGCGGACGGCACAGACGAACTCGTGTGACATCGAGCGATGGAGCGCGTCCGCGCGTAAGGCGCAAGCTCGCGAACTTGCAATCGAGGTGGCGTGAAGCGACGATCGGCCTTGCGCCTGTACTCGTTTCCGCGCTATTTTGTCGCGCGGCGGAATGAGCTGTCGCATCCGGCGGAAGCCATTGCCGCCGTGCAGCGGTTCGATATGATAGCTGGACTGCTGCGGAGCAGCCTTGGTGTACTGCGGCCAAAACATCCAATGGCCGCTGAAGCCCACATGTGTCCATCGAGGCTTAAAAATGAATTTCGAATTCCGAGGCCCGAAGGCGGAAGGTGGTCTGCTTGTCGGTCTGCTATTCAGCCTAGTTCATTCGAGCGACTGTCCATGAAGTCAGGCAGTCGCAACGCGGCGCCGCCACAGGGAGTAGTGCTCAATCTCCAGCCGAGCGTCGACACCGTAGCAGAAGTGTTGTCCCGGGCTGCTGCCGGCTTGGCCGAAACGGACCGGGACGGTCAGTTCACGTTTGTGAACGACAGGTTTTGCACAATCGTCGGCCGGACGCGGGGGGAGCTGCTGAAGTTACGTGAGCAGGACATCACGCACCCTGACGACATCTCAAAAACCCAGGTGCTCTTAGACCGCCTCGTCGATGCAGAGGAGGAGGCGTTTGTTTTCGAGAAGCGCTATCTCCGGCCGGACGGATCCGTGGTTTGGGTCAGGAATTCGGTATCTGCCATAACTGGCCATAGTGGCCAGGTTCGGCGGGCACTGTCGGTCCCGATCGATTTTGCCGAGAGGAAGCGGCTCGAGCACAACAGCTGGCTCGCGGACCTGGTCGACAACTCGCTCGATGCTATCGTCAGCAAGGACCTGAATGGCATCGTCTCGAGCTGGAATAAGGGAGCCGAAAGGCTATTCGGATTTTCTGCGGACGAAATCATCGGCCGTTCGATCACCACGATCATTCCTACGGATCGCTTGAATGAAGAAGTGGATATCCTGGACCGTATTAGGAATGGCAAGAAAGTCGATCACTTCGAAACGATCCGTCGCAGAAAAGATGGCAGCTCGGTGGACATCTCGTTGACGATCTCGCCGATCAGGGATGAGGAGGGGCGCATCGTTGGGGCCTCGAAAATCGCCCGAGACATAACTGAGCGAAAACTGGTGGAAATGCAGCGGGAGGTCCTGGCCAAGGAGGTGCAGCATCGCACCAAGAACCTCTTCTCTGTCGTGTTGGCCGTCGTGTCGAAGAGCTTAGACGACAGCAAGACTGTTGCGGAAATCCGGACGACTGTCATGAACCGGTTGCACGCAATGGCGCAGACTCATCAATTGCTCCTCGAAAAGGAAGGCGCCACAGCCGACCTCCGTGAGCTCGTATCGGTCGAGATGGCGCCATTCGGTGCCCGCGTTACGATTGCTGGACCGGATGTCAGTCTTGCGCCGAGGGTGGCCCAGAATTTTTCTCTCGTTTTGCACGAACTTGGGACCAATGCGGTGAAGCATGGGGCTTTGTCCCGAGCCAGCGGCCGTGTGAATATAATTTGGTCGGTCGACTCTGATGTCTTCGACTTCGTTTGGCGAGAGGCAGGTGGGCCAGTCGTCACCGTTCCGAGCCGGGAAGGGTTCGGATCCACGGTTCTGAAGAATGTTATGATCCCGTATTTCAACCAGCCGCCGGAGATCAGCTACGCGCCGACTGGTTTGGTTTATCGGCTATCGGGATCGTTGGCCGGACTCAAAGCTGATTGATAGGTCGTCCGACAGCGCGTCTTGGCGTTTTTTTCGTGCTGCATCGACGCCGGTAGTCGGGGATCCGTTGGCGTAGCGACGATCTGCGGCTCGCCAACAGAGTTGCCGTGGAGGGCGCGTGTTGCCTCACGCCAGAACCACGCGATCCGTGGTCCCCCTCGCACTTGCATCGTTGTCCAGGTGCGCCGCTAGAGACCGGTGCAACCGTCCAGTGATCCGTTGGCGCGCTGTATTGCGGGACGGCTGACGAATTCGGGGCGGCCCTGCGGACGTGGCCACTTCGGCGGGCGACCTCGGACGACCCGGGGCTCACAGCGCATTTCCCTGTCGCCGGTTACGCGCAGTCCTGCGCATGACCAGCCTTGCACTCGGCAAGAACTCGTGTCACCATTTCAAACAATAACATGACTTTTCAAATTGTGAAAAGTAGCAGGGAGGATCGAAGTTGAAAAAACTAGTACTCGCAGTTGCGGGGACGGCGCTGGCGCTCGCCATGTCGGGCGAGGCACGCGCGGCAGATCCCATCAAGATCGGCATGCCCATGATCCTGTCGGGCCCCGGCGCGCTGTTCGGTGAGCCGACCCTCAAGGGTGCGCAGATGTTCGTCGACGAGACCAACGCCAAGGGCGGGGTTCTCGGTCGCAAGCTCGAGCTGATCTCGAAGGACAGCAAG
>JAEZHL010000353.1 GCA_023416575.1 Pseudomonadota bacterium | reverse complement strand
GATCAGATCGACATCCAGGGGCGGCTGGTCGGCCTTATCCGCCGCTACTGATCGCTCTCGTCACCAACCGCGCGCCCGCTCTCACCGCCGACATCGGGTAACGGCTCGTCCGCAGCCTTGGGTTGCGCCCTGCGAGTTCGCGCCTCGGACGAATTGAAATCTGATCGCGTCGGCGGCCGCACGGATCGGGCCATTTCTCGCTGTGACCATGGCCTGTTGCCGCGCGCATCCGCGACGGTGGTCACGCTGATCGTGCCGTCAGCAAGTCGGATTGCATGTGTCCCGAAGCGTTCGACGGCAGCGCGGTCGATGACGAGGCGCGGCGGCGTGCAGCCCTTCGGCTTCGGAAACGGGATGACGAGCACGTCCGCGCGCCGGCAGTCGTCCACCAACGCCGCCGGATGGCGCACGATAGCAATTGACTGACCTTTGACCTTTGCGGTGCAGCCCACGGCATCACAGCGGAACCCCGGCCCCGCCGTTGCCTCCGACGGCGTTCGCGTATCGCCGTCGTGCTCGAGCCAGCGCTGCAGCTCGTAGGTGCCTGAGGCCGCAAGCGCGACGAGCCGGCCGTCCTCGCCCCGGATCGCGACGAGCTTCGCATTCTGTCCCACAAAAATATCCGCCCGAGGCATGAACGGAGCGAGCACCAGTCCGGCTGCGATGGCCCCAAGGCCGATGAAACGCCTGCGGGTTCGCCAGAGGCAGAGCCACAGACCGCCCGCCAGCATCAACCCGAACGCCAGCTCCGAGAATGCCGGGATGCGGCCGACGGCACCGGGCAGGCTCGCGACGGCATAGGCGCACCAGACCATCGCCCCGATGCCCTGCTCCATGACCCACAGTGGCGCCCATTCGAGCCCAAGCGGCATCAGAATGAGCGTCGCCAGCGCGGCGGGCATGACGATGATGTTGCAGACCGGGACCGCGATGAGGTTGGCGAGCACGGCGTATTGCTGGCTCGTGTGAAAATGGAAGGCGGAGAACGGCGCCACTGCGAGGCTGGCGATGACCGTCGTCAGCACGATGCCGCCGAAGAACAGCAGAAACCGCATGACCGGCCCATAGGCCATGTCATGGCCTCCCCTGCTCTCCCTGTAATCGCGGATCAGCTCGTAGGCCGCGACTAGCGCCACGACCGCCGCGAATGACATCTGGAACCCGGCATCGAACAGGCTCTCCGGCACGAGGGCGAGGACGGTTAGCGCCGCCAGCGCCACATTGCGCAGCGCGAGCGCGGGCCGGTCCAGGATGATGGCACCGAACGCGATCGAGATGGTGATCCAGGCACGGATCGTCGGGAACGAGTTCCCCGATATGAGAAGGTACCCGAATGCGCCCAGGATCGCGGCAGCGGCGGCCCACTTCTTGATCGGATATCGCAGGGCGATGGCGGGGATCGCCGCCAGCACCAGCCGCAGCGAGAAGAACACGGCCCCCGCCATGATTACCATGTGCAGGCCGGAGATCGATAGGATGTGCACGAGCCCGGAATCGCGGAAGGCATTGTTGGTGGCTTCGGTGATGCCACCCCGCTCGCCCGTGATGAGCGCCGTCGCAATCGCCCCCGCCTCGCCTGGCAGGCTCGCCGCGATGCGCCCCCCGATCGCCTGCCGCAACCGCTCCGTCACCGCCGAGAACCTGAGCGACCAGGGCGCCGGTTCCGCGTCTTCGCGAATCTCTGGGGTGGCCCGCGTGTAGCCGACGCCACCGAGCCCTGAGAACCAAGCGGCGCGGGCGAAGTCGTAGCCCCCCGGCAAGACCGGCAGCCCCGGCGGCGCGAGGGCCGCCTTGAGACGGATGGCATCGCCCGGCTTGAGGTCCGGAACTGCGGTCATCAGGCGAACGCGCACCCGCCTCGGCCGCTCCGTCTCGGCGAGTTGGTCGAGCGCCGTGACACGGATGGTGAGGCGCTGGCCCGTTGGCCGTGGCTCGACCAGCTCGACGAAGCCTTCGACGCGCGCATCCCGCAGCTCCCGTTCCAACACCGGGGCAGCCACCAGCTCCGTCCTGAGCTTGGCCGCCGCAAACCCAAGTGCGAGAGCGATGGCGGCATTGACGAGGACGAGGCCGAGCGCGCCCCGCCGCAGCTGCGCCGCCAACGCCATGACGACGAGCACGGGCCCTAGCGCTGCGAGCAGATGCGGCTCGCCGGGCAGGCGGAAATAGCCGAAGATCCCGATGCCGAAGAGCACCGGCGTCCAGAGAAACCAGCGGTCCTGCTCGGCTGTCAGCGCGCTGGCTAGCCGCTCCCCGATTCGCAGCATACGGCCCGGCGCTCCCGTGCTGCCGGTCGCATCGGCCCCCTCCCCCCTATAAACCACGCCTTCCCGTGCCCCCGCCGCCCCGCTTACCCCGCCCGCCAGCCTGTGCTAAACCGCGCCCCTCGACAACATCGGCACGTGAGATTGACGTAAGATATGACCGACACAGCGGGCCAAGGCTCAAAGATCGTCACGCGCTTCGCACCCTCACCGACCGGTTTCCTGCACATCGGTGGCGCGCGGACCGCCCTGTTCAACTGGCTTTACGCGAAGCACACCGGCGGGACATTCCTGCTGCGCATCGAGGACACCGATCGGGAGCGGTCCTCCGAGGCAGCGATCAATGCGATCCTCGACGGCCTCCAGTGGCTCGGGCTCGATTGGGATGGCGAGGCGGTGCTCCAGTCGGCCCGCGTCGATCGCCATCGTGAGGTGGTCGAGGAGCTTTTGCGGCGGGGCAACGCCTACCGCTGCTATTGCACCCCCGAGGAGCTCGAGGCCATGCGCGCCCAGGCGCAGGCCGAAGGCAAACCGCTCGTCTACAACGGCTACTGGCGCGACCGTGATCCGGCCGAGGCTCCCGCCGGCGTGAAGCCCGCCATCCGCCTCAAGACGCCACGCACCGGCGAGACGGTGATCGAGGACCGCGTCCAGGGCCGGGTGGTGTTCCAGAACGAGAACCTCGACGACCTCATCATCCTGCGCAGCGACGGCACGCCGACCTACAATCTCGCCGTCGTCGTCGATGACCACGACATGAGCGTCACGCACGTCATCCGCGGCGTCGACCACCTGACGAATGCCGCCCGCCAGACCCAGATCTACAGTGGCATGGGCTGGAAGGTGCCCGAGTTCGCGCACGTGCCGCTGATCCATGGTCCGGACGGCGCCAAGCTCTCGAAACGTCATGGCGCCCTCGGGGCCGAGGCCTACAGGGCCATGGGCTACCTGCCCGCCGCGCTGCGCAACTACCTCGTGCGCCTCGGCTGGAGCCATGGCAACGACGAGATCTTTTCGACGGAGCAGATGATCGAGTGGTTCGACCTCGATGCCATCGGGCGTTCGCCCGCCCGGTTCGACTTCGCCAAGCTCGAGGATCTGAACGGCTACTACATCCGCAACACGCCGAATCAGGAGCTGATGGCCCGCATCCGGGATGTGTTGCCCGAGATCGAGAACGGCATCGCGCTCGAAGCACGCTTCCGTGCCGTCGGCTGGGACAAGTTCAAGGCCGCCCTGCCGAGCCTCAAGGAACGTGCGAAGACCCTCAATGAGCTCATCGACGGCGCCTCCTATCTGATCGCGGAGCGGCCCCTGGCGCTCGACGAGAAGGCGGCCAAGCTCATGAACGACGATGCGCGCGCCCTGCTCGGACGCCTCATCCCGCGTCTCGAGTCGACCGAATGGACCGCGGCGGCGCTCGAGGCCGAGGTGCGTGCGTTCGCGGAGGCGGAGGGCGTCAAGCTCGGCGGCATCGCCCCGCCCTTGCGCGCGGCGCTGACGGGCCGCGCGGTCTCGCCGCCGGTCTTCGACGTCATGGCCATTCTCGGACGCGAGGAAGCGCTGGCCCGCATCGGCGATCAAGCCACGGCTTGAAAGGCGGCGCTCGTCCCCGAGCACCACGGCATTGGGAACGGAGGCGGCCGTCAGCCGGCTCCTGTCACTCGACCCATTCTGGCGCAGGCAACCCGCGCCCATTACCGGGCGTTAACCAACCGGATTTTGTCGATTCAAGGGCCTGCGCTTCTCCTACTGGCTGTCTTGTCGCAGCGCGAAATATGTAATAGGCAAAGTTGCGCCGGGCCGCCGGTGCCCCATGCCCCCTCAATCATTTCCGCCTTTTGGGGCAGGCGTCGTGATGTTCGAAAGGATTGGCGATGAACGTGCACGACAGCGCGTCGGGCAAGGCCGATACGACAAAGGCCGCAACCCTCAATTTGAATGGCAAGCAGGTGAGCCTGCCCGTTCGGTCCGGCTCGATCGGGCCCGATGTCATCGATGTGACCCGTCTCTATCGCGAGACGGACTGCTTCACCTATGACCCGGGCTTCACGTCGACTGCCAACTGCTCCTCGAAGATCACCTATATCGACGGAGACCAGGGCGTCCTGCTCTATCGCGGCTATCCCATCGAGCAGCTAGCCGAGAAGTCGAACTTCATCGAGGTCTGCCACCTGCTGCTCTACGGCGAGCTGCCGACCAAGGAGCAGCTCGAGTGGTTCAGCAATACCATTACGCGCCACACGATGGTGCACGAGCAGATGACCCGGTTCTTCACCGGCTTCCGCCGTGACGCGCATCCCATGGCCATCATGGTTGGCACTGTCGGCGCTCTGTCGGCCTTCTATCACGACTCCACCGACATCAGCGATCTGACCCAGCGTATGATCGCATCCCATCGCATGATCGCCAAGATGCCGACGATCGCGGCGATGGCGTACAAGTATTCGATCGGGCAGCCGTTCATCTATCCGCGGAACGACCTCGACTACGCGTCGAACTTCCTGCAGATGTGCTTCGCAGTGCCCTGCGAGCCCTATGTCGTCGACCCCGTTCTCGCCCGCGCGCTCGATCGCATCTTCATCCTGCACGCCGATCACGAGCAGAACGCCTCGACCTCCACCGTGCGGCTCGCTGGCTCGTCGGGTGCGAACCCGTTCGCCTGCATCGCAGCCGGTATTGCGTGTCTCTGGGGTCCGGCTCACGGCGGCGCCAACGAGGCCGCGCTCAACATGCTGCAGGAGATCGGCACCGTCGATCGCATTCCTGAGTACATCAAAAAGGCCAAGGACAAGAACTCCGGCTTCCGGCTCATGGGCTTCGGCCACCGGGTCTACAAGCACTACGATCCGCGCGCCCGCGTGATGCAGAAGACCTGCCACGAGGTCCTGGATGCCCTCGGCCTCAAGAACGATCCGCTGCTGAAAGTCGCCATGGAGCTGGAGCGCATCGCGCTCGAGGACGACTACTTCATCGAGAAGAAGCTCTATCCCAACATCGACTTCTATTCGGGCATCACGCTCAAGGCGATGGGGTTCCCGACCTCGATGTTCACGGTGCTGTTCGCCGTGGCGCGCACGGTCGGCTGGATCGCGCAGTGGAAGGAGATGATCGAAGACCCGGAGCAGAAGATCGGGCGGCCCCGGCAGCGCTACATCGGCGCGACGGAACGCAACTACACGCCGATCGACCAGCGCGGCTGAGAGAGGCACTGCCTCCCGCGTTTCATTCAGCCCCGGCAGGACAGGCCGGGGCTTTTTCATATCCGGATCCGCCAAGAGTCGGCGTTTTGGCCGCTCACGCACTACACGAGCGCAAACCGACTTGGCAGGCTTCCGTCAAAGGAACGACTTTCAGCGCCAGAACTCGGGCCGGAACAGGACGAGCACCGTGAACAGTTCGAGACGGCCGAGAAGCATGGCGAAGGAGAGCGCCCAGATTGCGCCGGGCGGCAGGGTCGAAAAGTTCCCGGCCGGTCCGACGACCTCGCCCAATCCAGGTCCCACGTTACCGATCGCTGTGGCGGCCGAAGTCAGGGAGGTGACGAAGTCGAGATCCATGGCGGTCAGCACGACGGTCACGATACCCACCGTCGCCAGATAAAGAGCAAGGAACGCAATGACTGCAAAAGGCACGTCCTCCGGAACTCGCCGGCCGTTGTAGATCAGGCTCGCGATACGGTGATGACTGATCAGATTGAGAAGATACGCGCGCGTCACCAGACTCGTTAGCTGCAAGCGATAGATCTTGATCCCTCCGGATGTCGATCCAGAGCAGCCGCCGACGAAAGTGAGCAGGAAGAACATGCCGACGGCGAGCGGTCCCCACAGGTTGTAATCCGTGCTGACGAAGCCGGTTGTCGTAACGACCGAAGTCACGTTGAAAGCTGCCATGCGCAGCGCGACGAGGAAGCCGATGTCGCTCGTCGCGGACAGCCAGAGCGCGAGGAACACGCTGATCACGGCAAGGAAGCCCACGAAGCCCCTCACCTGCTCATCGCGCCAGAGCCCTGCAAGATCGCCACGCGAGGCTTTGATCATCAGGACGAATGGGATTGCTCCGAGCGCCATGAACAGCGTGGCAGCGATCTCCAGCGAGGGGGACGCGAAGAAACCGAAACTCGAATCGTGGGTGGAAAATCCACCGGTCGAGACCGTTGCCATGGCATGGCAGATGGCATCGAAATAGGTCATGCCGAGCTCGGCGAAGACGAACGCGCACAGCGCAGTGAGTGTCAGGTAGGCGACGGATATCGCTGACACCAACTCGATCGCGCGCGGGATAAGCTTTTCGGACGTGTCGGAGCTTTCTGTCTTGAAGAGCTGCATGCCGCCGATACGGAAATACGGCATGATCAGGATGGCCATCACAACGATGCCAAGGCCACCGATGCCGTTCAGCAGAGCGCGCCAAAGCAGTATGCCGCGGGGCAACTCATCGAGACCGACAATGACAGTGGAGCCGGTCGTGGTCAGGCCGGACATGGCTTCGAAATAGGCATCGGTGTAGGACAGCCCCATCCCGGTGAATGGCACGGCGGCAAAGCCCGTGACGACGACCCACGACAGCGTCGTAAGCAGGAATCCCTCCCGCAACCTAAGCTGACCCGGACGGACGCCAACACCGACCGCAATCATCAAACCACCAACGAACAGCGTGAATGCCGCCGAGGCGACGAAGGTCCGCCAATCCGATGAACCGTCGACACCAGCCAATGCTCCGGGGAGCAGCATCATGACCGCGAGCGCGCTGAGAAGGATCCCGAGAGTAAGGAGAATCGGCCGAACTGCGATCATGGGGCGATCCCTAGACCCGCTAGCGCCAGAACTCCGGCCGGAACAGGACGAGCACGGTGAATAGCTCGAGGCGCCCGAGAAGCATCGCCATGGAGAGCGCCCACTTCGCGGCTGCCGGGAAGGTCGAGTAGTTGCCAGCGGGACCGGCGATATCTCCGAGCGCCGGGCCGACAGTGCTGACGGCGCTCGTCGCCGCCGTCAACGCAGTAATGAAATCGAGGCCCAGGGCCGACAGTATGACGGTGAAGGTCCCGACGGTTGCCAGATAGATCGCAAGGAAGGCGATGACCGAGAACGGGACGTCATCCGGCAAGCGCCGCCCGTTATAGACGAGCGTCACGACGCGGTTGGGGCTGATCAGGTGGATCAGATAGGCCCGCGTGAGCATGCCCGACACCTGGAGGCGATAGATCTTGATGCCTCCTGCCGTCGAGCCCGAGCACCCGCCCACGAACAGCAGAATGAAGAACATCCCGAACGCGAATGTCCCCCACTGGGCATAGTCGCTGCTGTAGTAGCCGGTCGTCGTCACGACCGAGGTGACGTTGAAGCTCGTCAACCGCAGCGCCTCGAGGAGCGTCACATCCCGAGACTGCCACAGCCATACCGTCATCAGCAGGATGACGGCGGCGAGGAACGTCAGAAGCCCGCGCACCTGCGCGTCCCGCCACGGCGCCCGCAGATCCCCGTGCGTCAACCTGATGAAGACGACGAACGGCAAGGCGCCGAGGATCATGAAGCCTGTTGCGGCCACCTCGAGCGAGGGCGAGGCGAAGAACGCGAAGCTCTCGTCATGGGTCGAGAACCCCGCCGTCGAAACCGTCGACAGGGCATGGCAGATGGCATCGAACAGCGTCATCCCGAGGCTTGCGTAGACCACCGTACAGGCGATCAGCAGGACCGCGTAGACCCCGGCTGCCGCCCTGACGAGCTCACCGGCGCGCGGGACGATCTTCTCGGAGCGATCCGGCCGTTCGGCCTGGAAGAGCTGCATGCCACCGACGCGCAGGAAGGGCAGGATGATGATCGCGGTGATCACGATGCCGAACCCGCCGATCGCCTGCAGGAGGGCCCGCCACAACAGGAGGCCGCGCGGCAGCTGGTCGAGGCCGACGATCACGGTCGCACCGGTCGTGGTCAGGCCCGACATGGATTCGTGGAATGCATCGGTATAGCTCAGACCCACGCCAACGAAGGGCACGGCCGCGAAGGCGGCGATGGTGACCCAGCTGAACGTCGTCAGGACGAAGCCTTCCTTGATGCCGACCTTGAACGGCTCCTCCCTGTGCGTGGAAAGGACCATCAAGCCGCCGATGAAGGCCGTGAAGACGGCAGACATGAGAAAGACGTGCCAGTGGTCGTTGCCATCCGCCGCGTCGACGATGGCTGGCACCAGCATGGCTATCGCCACCGCACACAGCAGAAGGCCCAGCGTGAAGATGATTGGACGAAGATGTAACAAGGCCGACCCGTTCTGAGTGGCATCCAGCGCCGCCGCGCGTGGCTCGCACGGCCGTGCTGGAATGGCCCGGCGGATTCTGTCAATCAATGCTGAACGTTAGGTCAATAAAAGAACTCTCCTGAGAGGCAAGCAAATTTGCCACTCGGCCGCGGCGCATGGCAGCGCCCCCCTCACCGCCAGATCGCGCGAATACGGGCATGTTCACGCGATGTTCCGCGGGCGACGTCGCCCCGTTCGACAACCGACGAGCTTGGGCTGGAACACAGACCGCGCACCCCGCGTTCACACGGCAGGGCAGTGCTTCTGTGTCGGAGCCCTAGCCTCAACCATTCAACCTGGAGAACAGGAGTCGAACTATGGATTGGGATCGCATCTCCGGAAACTGGAAGCAGATCACCGGCAAGGTCAAGGAGCAGTGGGGCAAGCTGACCGACGATGATCTCATGGAGATCAACGGCAACCGTGAGCAGCTCGAAGGAAAAATCCAGCAGCGCTACGGATACAGCAAGGATCAGGCCCGCCAGGAGATCGACAACTGGTTCAACCGGCAAGCCTGAGCCTGACGCTCAACTCGAAACGCTGGCGGCCGTCTGGCCGCCGGCCCTTCCGGACCCAATTTCTGTCGGTGAACATCATGAACTCAATCATCTACATCGTCGGGCTGGTCGTCATCGTCCTGGCCATTCTGAGCTTCATCGGGCTTCGGTGATCCGCTGGCACTTTTCTCACCAGCCTCTCTCAGGCTCGCCGGTCATAGGAACAGATCGAACGCGCCGCACAGGCGCGTGTGCAACCGGTCGAGCTCCGTCGAGTCACCCTGCTCCGCCGCATGTTTCACCAGTGGCGCGTAATGCAGCACATTGATCGCCCCCAGAAACGGTCCCAGCTCGCGCATCTGCTCACCTGACAGGCCGTAGCCTTCGATCAGCGCCTCCTTGGCGTCGATCGACAGGTCATGCAGGGCCAGAGCCAGGTCCCAGCACGGCGGCGGGCAGGAACAGGCGTGCTCCCAGTCGATGATCGCTCTGATTGTCCCTGCATCATCAACCAGAACGTTCTTCAAGCGCATATCGCAGTGGTTGAGCACCGGCTTCGCGTCCCACCCCATCATGCGCTCCACGAGTTCCTTGAGCGCGCGGCCCTGATGCGTGGTCAGCATCCCCTGCGTGTCGAGGACGGACAGTCGATCCTCGACTTGCCACTCGCTGCGGAGAAAGTCGGCCCAGGTGTCGTTGCGCGACAGGACGTTCTGCGTCCAATCGAAGGTCGTGCCATAGCCGTTGGTCGGGATCGTATGAATGAGGGCCAGCAGCCGGCCCATTTCCCGAGCGATCGCGATCCGCCGCTGATGGTGGA
>JAEZHL010000344.1 GCA_023416575.1 Pseudomonadota bacterium | reverse complement strand
TCGCAGTCGCGACTTCGCTCAAGGCGGTTGTCGTCAATCCGATCCCGATGGCCTGTTGGGCGGCCATTATCGCCGCGGGGTTGGTAATCGGGTCACTGCCGTTCCTGGTCGGCTTGGCCATTGTCATGCCAGTGCTCGGACATGCGAGTTGGCACCTCTACCGGACCGTGATCGAGCCACCTTCTGGAACACGCCCCACCTATCACCCGAAGGAGGAGGGACAGCACTATGCGGCCGAGTTCCCCGCAAGCCTCTTCACGCGATCGCGGGATCGGCGACGATGACCGGAGTCGGACCAAGCGCCATCCCTCATGGCTGCAACAGCAGCAGTCAGCGTACTAGGAAGCCACCAACTCGTGCACGCTGAAGAAAGCATGCTCGTCTGTCCACACCCGCGTTGGTCGCCAATTGGCCGAGCGTGCCAAATTCTGGAAACTCGCAATCGAGTATTTATAGGCATTCTCCGTATGGATGCTCTCTCCGGCCCGGAATTGGAATTGTTGATCACCTATTTGGACGACCTGATCCTTGGTGCTTTCGAGGTGCATTTCGATCCGACTCTCGCGGCGATTGTAGATTGCCCTGTGCCGGAACGCCTCGAGATCGAATCCGCCGCCTATCTCGCGATTGATGCGCGCCAGCAAATTGAGATTGAAAGCGGCAGTAATCCCGGTCGCGTCGTCGTAGGCGTGGACGAGCGTGCGTTCATCCTTCTCGAGATCGACGCCGACGATCAACCGTCCAGCGGGCGAAAGCACGTCCCGAAAATGACTGAGAAGCCGCACCGCTTCGATGGGCAGAAAATTACCGATCGTCGAGCCCGGAAAAAAGCCTGTCTTTCTTCGGCTGGCAATGCTGTCCGGCAATTTCAGTAGATGGGAAAAATCACCGACCATGGGATATATATCGAGCTTCGGAAAGCGTAAGGCCAAACGCAATCGAGCTTCTTCCAGGGCACACGGTGAAACGTCAATGGGCGCATATGTTTTGAGTTTCGGCAACTGCCGCAGAAGGATCTCAGTCTTGCGGCTCGATCCCGAGCCGAATTCCACGAGCACGCTTCCGTCCGGTACGCCGACGACGATCTCCGCTGCACACGCCTCGAGGATCGCGGTTTCGATGCGAGTTGGGTAGTATTCCGGCAGACGTGTGATTTCCTCGAAGAGCTCGCTCCCGCGGGCGTCATAGAAGAATCGGCTTGGCAGCATCTTTTGCGGCCTTGAAAGCCCATCAAGGACGCTCGCAGCAAAGTCTTTGTCTGCGGCGGGCGGATGCGCCGGCCGTTCGCCTTTTGGTCGCTGGAGCATCATGCGAGCTCCGAGGCGAGTCGCAGTCCCGTGAACTGCCATCGTTGGTGAGGATAGAAGAAATTGCGGTACGTGGCGCGCGTGTGGCCCGGCGGGGTTGCGCAGGATCCGCCCCGCAGCACCTGCTGGCTCACCATGAACTTGCCATTGTACTCGCCGAGCGCCCCCGCGGGTGGCCGGTAGCCCGGATAGGGGAGATAGGCACTCTGGGTCCACTCCCATACATCGCCGTACATCTGGCGCGGCTGCCCGTTCGCTGATTCCGCAGGACGCGTACGAAATGCCCTCGTCGCAAGTGTGTTACCTGTGATCGCCAGATCGCTAGCGGCAATCTCCCATTCGAATTCCGTCGGCAGGCGCTTTCCGGCCCAGCGTGCGAATGCATCGGCCTCGAAGTAGCTGACGTGGCAGACCGGCGCGCTCGGCTCGACAGGGTGCAGCCCCTCCAGCGACATCGCGAGCCACTGGCCATCCTCGGGCTGCCAATAGAGGGGCGCATTCCAGCCCTCGCGATTGACTGTCGCCCAGCCATCGGAGAGCCAAAGCGACGCCGTCTCATATCCCCCGTCTTCAATGAACGCGAGCCACTCGGCGTTGGTGACGAGGCGATCGGTCATCCGGAACGGGTGAATGAGGACATTGTGACGTGGCATCTCGTTGTCCCATGCGAACCCGTTGCCTGAATGACCGACCTGGAATATGCCACCGGGGTAGTCGATCCAGTCCAATGTATCAGGCTCGGATTGGGTCACGCGGAGGCGTTTCGCGGAGTAGGCAGGATGCAGCGGATTAGCGGCGAACAGCGCGAGGATATCCGTCAGCAACAATTCCTGATGCTGCTGCTCGTGATTGATGCCGATCTCGATCAGCCGGGCAACTTCGGGATTGGCTGCTAAATTGCTTGAGAAGAGATTTGAGAGGGCCTCATCGACATGCGCGCGGTACGCAAACACGCGATCGATCGATGGACGAGTGAGAAGGCCGCGTTTTGGTCGCGGCTGCCGCTGACCCAGGCTTTCATAGTAGGAGTTGAAGCAGAAATTGAAGGTTTCATCGAAGCGACGGTAGCCGGGCAGATATTTGGAGAGGATGAAGGCCTCGAAGAACCACGTGACGTGAGCGAGATGCCATTTCGTCGGGCTGGCATCCTCCATGGCCTGAACGGTCATGTCCTCGGCGCTCAATGGCGCTGCCAGCTCGTGAGAAAGATGCCGGGCATCCAGGAGGCGATTTTCCAGTGCTCGCCTACCATTGATCGTCGTGCGCTCGATCGATTGCTGACGCGGCATCGGCTTTCCTCCAGAACATGATCCTCGCGCGGTGAGGCGGACCGAATGCAGTTCTTCGGTCTGGTTCCTACGAAACGGGCACAGGACGGGTCCGTTCCTTGCCGGGTAGGTCAGAACAGCGATGAGGATACTGGGGAAAGCCGTTTGGGGGATTACATCCGTAGGGGCACGACGTGCCGATGGGACGATGCCGGAGAGCGCGACCCGTTGACATGCGCTTCCAGCATCGTCCTGGTGGTGCGTTTGTGATCAGGCCATAGAGGCCTGGACGTAGGGCCACACCTCACCTGCGCCGCGCCAGATCATATCGAGGGCCACGTACAGGATGACCGCCAAGCCAATGTAGGCGATCCAGCGATGGCGATACAGGAGCTTCGCGATGAAGGTGGCGGCAAGACCCATCA
>JAEZHL010000273.1 GCA_023416575.1 Pseudomonadota bacterium | reverse complement strand
CGGAAGTCGGGCATCTGCACCATCTGGCAGGCGAGGCGGTAGTCGATCGTCAGCGTCTGGCGCAAGTCGCGGGCCGCTGCCTCGCGGATGTGCCGGAGCGTCACCTTGAGAGATGTCGGCGAGCGCTGGTTGAGATCCTCGAGCACGCCGGAGCACCAGCCCGCCGCTGCGTCGCCCCGTGCCGATCGGTCGGCGAGGCGCGCCATGATTTCTTCGACGGATTCGCCGGAAAAGCAGTGCGCGAGGACATCCCGATAGCTGTCGATCTCACCCGGCCCCGGATCCTCGTGACGGTCGTCGAGCAGAGGGTCCACGGGATCGGCGGCGCGCAATCCCAGTTCGATCTCGCCGAACCGGGCGGCCGGAATGCAATGGGTCACCAGCCCTAGACGGAAGGCATCCGCACGGCCGATGCGCCGGCCCGTAAGGCCGAGGTAGACGCCAATGTGATCGGGCATCCTGGCGAGCACCCAGGCCACGCCGTCATCCGGGAACAGCCCAATGCCAGTCTCTGGCATCGCAAAGCAGTAGCGCTCACCTGCAACCCGATGCGTGCCGTAGGCGGATATCCCGACGCCGGAGCCCATGACGAGGCCATCGATCAGGGAAACGGTCGGCTTCGAGAAACATTCGAGCAACCAATTGAGCCCAAACTCCTCGGCGAGGAGCTGACGTGCGCCGTCGGGCGCCTCCTGCGCGGCGCTGGCGAGCTCTGCGATGTCGCCGCCCGCCGAGAACACCGCCGGCAAATCGGAGCGGATGATGAGCGCGTAGACGCCCGGATCGCGGGCAAAGGTCGGAATGGCTGCCGCAATCGCGGATCGCATCTCCCGGCTGATCGCATTCCGCTTCTCGGCGCGGGTCAGGTCGATGCAGGCTGCGGCGCCTTCCAGGTGGATGACAAGGTCCATGCAAGGCTGCGGAGATGAAGCTGCTGTCATGCCGGTTTCAAACCATGGGCATCCGGGGGTGGATATCCCACAGATGAGTTGAACGAGCCATCCTCCGGCCACGAATGGTCCTGTACACGACCGGGGGATCGAGCGAGAATTTTGGTGTGCGGTTCGCGTCGGGAGAACGCTCGCAAGGCGTATTTGTCAAGAGGCGAGGGCGAGAATGCGGCTTATTTCGGACCGGGCTGGCAATTGGGCCAACGGGCTCACTGTTGCCATGCTCGGCGTGGTGGTGATTTGGTCCGGGCTCTCGGAAGCCAAGGAGTCGTCCCGCCGTGCTGGTGACGTGAAGCAGGCGGTTTCCGCGCCACCGCCAGCGCCGCCTGCCAAAGACGCAACGGTGTCCGCGCCATCAGCCGCAGGGGCGCAGCAGCAACCCGAAGCCAAGGATGCGGCCGCGAAGGCCAAGACGGAGGCTGAGGCCAAGGAGGGTGCGGAGGCCAAGGGAGAGGCGCAGCCGCCCCCGGCCGACGCTCAGGCCCAGACTCAAGCGCCCCCGCCGAACGTCTGGTCCGAGGAGGAGATCGCCAAGGCCAAGGCGCATTGCGACAAGGTCCTGCGCGGGGTCGAGGCGGTCTTGGAATTCGCCGATCCCATCAAGGAGGGTGAGTGCGGGGCGCCGGCGCCGGTGCGGCTGATCAGCGTCGGCCGCGACCCGGAGGTCGTCATGTCGCCGCCAGTGATGGTGACGTGTGAAGTCGTTGCGAAGGTCGCCGACTGGATCAAGGATGACGTGCAGGACCTTGCGCGGGTTCACCTCGGCGCTCCAATCGTGCGCGTTGAGACGATGAGCTCCTACTCCTGCCGTAATGCCTACGGCCGCAAGAAGATGCGCCTCAGCGAGCACGGTCGCGCCAATGCCATCGACATCGGAAGCTTCGTGACGAGCTCCGGAACCAAGGTGAATCTGCTGGCCGACTGGGGAATGACTGCCCGCGACGTGGCGGCCATGATCGCGGCGGCCAAGGCAGAGGCCGAAAAAGCCGCTGCGCGGGAGGCGGCCGCGAAGAAGCTTGCCGGCACTGACAAAGCTAAGTCACCGGGTGCCGGCCGATCGGAAGCCAAACCGCTCGAGGTCGCAAGAGCCTCCCTCACACCGCCGCCGCTGTCCCTGACCGCGAAGTCACCGGTCATCGCAGACACGATTCCGGGCCGCAAGACCGCCAAATCGGACGTCCAGGAGACAGCCCCGGCCCCCGTCCGGAAGCGTGGCGACAAGGCCGCAACGGGCTCCGAGCTGGTCGTGGCAAGTCACCTCGGCGGGCCGGATACCAACCCCCTGGCGGCAGCCAAGCCGGCGCCCGATGACCGGTTGTCGCAATTCCTGAAGGCGGCGCACTCATCGGCCTGCCGCCGCTTCGGCACCGTCCTCGGCCCTGAGGCCAACGAGGCACACCGCAATCACTTCCATCTGGACATGGCGGAACGCAAGCGCAGCAATTACTGCGAATGATTGATCCAGGTCCGATCGCGCACTTGCCAGACGCGGCGCGGGCGACGATTGTGGCGGCGGATTGCCACGATTGCGAAGCCGGGGACTGCCATGAAGCCGCTTGCCGGCAGCACTGAACGTGCCTGCCAACCTCAGAGTGCCGGACCTGCATCCCTATCTGCGGGCGCGTTCCCGGCCGTGCGGATGCGGCGGAACAGGCGCTCGGACTGGAGCCGCCGCATGGTGGCGGAGAATGTCCTGACGCCGGCGGATCTCATCTGGCCGATGTTCGTCGCCCATGGCATCAACACGCGGGTGCCGGTCGAGTCGATGCCGGGGGTCGAACGGCTTTCGGTGGACTTGATCGTTGCCGCGGCCGAGGAGGCGCTCGCGCTCGGCATCCCGGCCATCGCGCTCTTTCCCTACACCGATGCGGACCTGCGCAGCGAGGACGCGCGCGAGGCATTCAATCCCGACAATCTGGTTTGCCGCGCAACCCGCGCCGTCCGCGCCGCCGGACTGGACATCGGCATCGTGCTGGACGTGGCGCTCGATCCTTACACGAGCCACGGCCAGGATGGTCTGATGCGCGGGTCGACGATTCTCAATGACGAGACGTTGGAGGCGCTGGTCCGGCAGTCGCTCGTGCAGGTCGAGGCCGGTTGCGACATCATCGCCCCGTCCGACATGATGGACGGCCGCGTCGGAGCCATTCGCCAGGCGCTCGAGAACGCCGGCCACCAGTCGGTGCAGATCATGGCGTATGCGGCGAAATATGCTTCCGCGTTCTACGGCCCCTTCCGCGATGCCGTGGGCTCATCGGGGGCGCTCAAGGGTGACAAGCGGACCTATCAGATGGACCCGGCCAATTCCGATGAGGCGCTACGCGAGGTCGCGCTCGATCTGGCTGAGGGCGCCGACATGGTGATGGTCAAGCCGGGAATGCCTTATCTCGATGTCATCAGGCGCGTGCGCGACACCTTCGGTGTGCCGACGTTCGCGTATCAGGTCTCGGGCGAGTACGCGATGATGATGGCGGCGTCCGAGCGTGGCTGGCTCGATGGAGACAAGGTCATGATGGAGAGCCTGATCGGGTTCAAGCGCGCCGGCGCTGCGGGGATCCTCACCTACTTCGCGCCGCGAGCCGCGCGGATGATGACTGCCCGACGCTGATCATCCGGCACGCGGGGCATCGGGTTTCCCGGTGCTCCCCATCAGGACCAGAAATGTGGCCCGCTGCTGCAACCTGATCCGGCTCGCACTGGTCCTGCTGATCGTGGCGACCCTGGCCGGGTGCCGTGATTGGCCGAATGCGCAAGAGGCGCGGGTTTGCCGGACGATCGCGCCGGCGATCAATCCGCCCGGAACCACCATTGATGTCCGGCATACGGCTCAGTTGCCCGAGGGCCGGGGCATCGCGGTCCGTTATTCCGCGCAAGCCCCGAATGGTCCGGTGCGTCACAGGCAACTCGTCTGCCGATTTGCCGATGACGACTTTGGCCCCGGCGACCGCCTCGCGGAGGTCTGGAGCGACGGGGAACGGCTCGGCGACATCCGGCTCGTCTTTTTGAAGCGCTTCTGGCTCGGCTCCTCGGATGCCGCCGCGGCTGATCCCGCGCCCTATCTGCTTCTCGGCCGCCTGCCGGAGGTGCCGATGGGAATGGCCGTCGGGCTGCAGCATCTGCTTTCGGCATTGCCGCAGATCAGCGTCTACCTGATGCTGGCTCCGGCCTTCGCGTTGGTCTACGGCCTCATCGGCCGCATCAATCTGGCGTTCGGCGAGTTCGCAGCCCTCGGCGGCTATGGAGCGCTGGTAGCCTTCCCCCTGGCTTCGTGGCTGGGCTCCTGGCCGGCCGTGCTGGCCATCAGCCTCGTCCTCGGCGTCTTCGCCGCCAGCATTCACGGACTTGCGGCCGAACGGCTCGTCTTCAGGCCGTTGCACCGCGCCAGAGGACAGCAGGTCCTCATCGCGACGGTCGGACTGGCGATCGCACTGCAGGAGTACATGCGGCTGACGCAAGGCTCGGCGCTGCGCTGGGTGTCGCCCTTCCTCAACAATCCGGTCGGGCTTGCGCAAAGCGATGCCTTCATCGTGACCGTGACGCCGATCAGCCTGGCTGTGTCGGGCTTTGCGCTCGTGACCGCGCTCGGCCTCCTGGCGCTGATGCGGTGGACGCGCTTCGGCCGGTCGTGGCGTGCCTGCGCCGACGACCCGCTGGCGGCCAAGATGTTCGGCGTGAATTTCAACCGCATCCTGGCGAGCACCTTCATCCTGGCTTCGGCGCTGGCCGGCCTCACGGGTACCATCATCACGTTCTACTACGGCGGGGTCGGCTACGCTGGCGGCATCGTCCTGGGGTTGAAGGCGTTGATCGCGGCCATCGTCGGCGGGATCGGCTCGATATCAGGCGCGTTCCTCGGCGCGGTTCTGGTTGGGGGAGCGGAGGCACTGTGGTCGGCGCTGTTCCCGATCGAGTATCGCGATCTGGCGATTTTCGGCCTGCTCGCAGCGTTCCTCATCTGGAGACCGGGTGGGCTTCTCGGACACGGCAACGAGCTGCCGCGTCAATCACAATGAGCAGGAATGTCACGGCGCTTGATTAGGGGACACCGCCTCACTTAGTCTCGATACACGCAAAGGCTGCCAAGGCCGCGCGCGTTCGCGCACAGTTCTACGGGAACGCTCAACGAATGACGGAACAGCAGAAGAATTTCCCCGAGTTCTACGTGACTGCGCCACAGCCTTGCCCGTACCTGCCGGGGCGTCTGGAGCGCAAATTGTTCACGCACCTCACCCACGACAAGCCGGCGGCGCTGATCGACAACCTGCTCAAGGGTGGCTTCCGCCGCAGCCAGAATATTGCCTACATGCCCTATTGCGAGGGCTGCCAGGCGTGCGTTTCGGTGCGCGTGGCCGTGGACGAGTTCAAGGTTACCCGATCCTTCCAGCGTGTGCTGGACGCCAACAGGGACCTCGCGGTGCGCCGCATACCGCCGCGCCCTACGGCCGAGCAGTACGCACTGTTTCGCGACTACGTCGATGCCCGGCATGCCGATGGCGGTATGGCGGATATGACGGTGCTCGACTACGCCATGATGGTGGAGGACAGCATCGTCGACACGCTCCTCACGGAATACCGCATGCGGAGTGAGGCCGGTCTCGATGAGCCGCTCGCCGGCCCTCTGGCCGGGATGGTCCTGTGCGATCGCCTCTCGGACGGTATCTCGATGGTCTACAGCTTCTACGACACGACAGTGCCGCGCCGCAGTCTCGGCACCTACATGATCCTGGAGCACATCGAGTACACGCGCCGCCTCGGGCTGCCCTATCTCTACCTCGGCTATTGGATCGAGGGGTCGCGGAAGATGAGCTACAAGACGCGCTTCCAGCCTCAGGAGCGCCTGACCAGCAATGGCTGGGTGAGGGGCTGAACGGCGATAGGTCTAAGAGTCAGCCCGCGCAGGTAATCCCGTCATTCGCCCGGAAATTGGCTGCACACGTACCGGGCGACGCACTGCTGCAGGCTTTGGCTCGTTTCCTTGATCTCGTCCTCGCAGCGTTTGACGCACTGCTGATAGGTGCGCGCTGGACGCGGGTACTGCGTGCACACCTTGTCGATGATGCACTGCTGCAGCGTCTTGCCGGGCGGCTGGTCATCGCGGCAGGATTGCACGCAGTCGTGATAGGTCCAGCTTTCCGCTGCATAAGCTTGAGGGCTAGAGGCAATGCAAACCACACAGCCGGCGCCGAAAACGCCGGCCAGTAGCGTCATCCGCATTGCCCATGTCCCCCCGCTGATCGAGACGAGATAGTCTCGATTGAGCCGAACGGGACCTTAGGACTTATGCTCCTGATTCCCCAAGCGTTCGATCCAGCTTCGCGCCATTTGGAGTACATTGTGTGGCGCGGTTCCACCATAGCTGGTGCGGCTCGTCACGGAATTCTCGACACCGAGCACCGTAAAGACGTCCGCGGTTATCCGTGGATCAACGGCCTGCATCGTCTCGAGCGATAGATCCTCGAGGTCGAGCCCTTGCGCCTCGGCAGCCGCAACGATGCGCCCGGTGACATGGTGGGCATCGCGGAACGGCAGGCCGAGGCTGCGCACGAGCCAGTCCGCAAGATCGGTCGCGGTCGAGTAGCCGCGCCCTGCCGCGCGCTTCATCGCCTCGGCGTTGGGCTCCATATCCTCGACCATTCCGGCCATCGCGGCGATGGCCAGCGCGAGGCTGTCGATGGCATCGAAGGTGACTTCCTTATCCTCCTGCATATCCTTGGAGTAGGTGAGCGGCAGACCCTTCATCACCATCAGGAGGCTCTGGAAAGCCGCAGCGATGCGGCCCACCTTGGCGCGCGACAGCTCGGCGGCATCGGGGTTACGCTTCTGCGGCATGATCGACGAGCCGGTGGTGAAGCGGTCCGACAGGCGGATGAACCCGAACTGCGGCGTCATCCAGATCACGATCTCCTCCGCCAGCCGCGACAGGTGCATGGCCGTAATACTGGCGGCGGCCAGCGTCTCGAGCGCGAAATCGCGATCCGAGACGCCGTCAAGGGAGTTCGCTGTCGGACGGTCGAAGCCGAGAGCGCGAGCCGTCATCTCGCGATCGATGGGGAAGGACGTCCCGGCCAGCGCCGCGGAGCCGAGCGGGCATTCGTTGAGCCGCGCGCGTGCATCTCTCAGCCGGCCGCGATCGCGCGCCAGCATCTCGACGTAGGCGAGGCAGTGGTGGCCGAAGGTGACCGGCTGTGCCGGCTGCAGATGCGTGAAGCCCGGCATGATCGTCGCTGCATGCGCCTCCGCCTTGCGCGCCAGCGCGAGTTGCAGGCCTGCGAGCGCGTCATCGAGGGCATCGATCCGGTCGCGGACGTAGAGGCGGAAATCGAGTGCCACCTGGTGGTTGCGCGAGCGCGCGGTGTGCAGCCGGCCGGCCGGCTCGCCGATGATCTCCTTGAGGCGCGACTCGATGTTCATGTGCACATCCTCGAGCGCTCGCGAGAACGTGAACATGCCTGCCTCGATCTCGCTCATGATCTGATCGAGACCGGCTTGGATGCTGGCTTCATCGGACTTCGAGATGATGCCCTGGGCGGCCAGCATCGCCGCATGCGCCTTTGAGCCACGGATGTCCTGGGGAGCCAAGGCTTTGTCGAAGCCGATGGAGGCGTTAATCTCCTCCATGATCTGGGCCGGCGACATGGCGAAGCGACCTCCCCACATCTTGTTGGCTGGGATGCTGGGCGCGTTGTCGTCCATGGGATCGGGGCTCC
>JAEZHL010000209.1 GCA_023416575.1 Pseudomonadota bacterium | reverse complement strand
GGGATACTTCATCGAGTCGAGCAGGTGTTTTGCGTTGGGAATCTTCGAGTAGTCGATTTCCGCGGAAATTCCGGCATCATGCATTTGGTACATGTTGACGCCAGAGAGGCCCTGAACGTCTGAGGTTCCGCGCGGCAGACGCTTTTCGGCCAGCAATTTACTGCGCCGTTGCGGATCGCCGGCTTGGTCTTGAACGACCTCCCAGCCCTGCGGAATGAGTAGGGGCACCTCGATATTCTTGTTCAGCAGGCGTGCGTAGTCGCCGCCCCAGGTGCCGACTACCACTCTGCCCTTCGACTGCGCGCACGCGACAGAGGGCATCGAACCGAAGACCGCAGCGCTCCCAACGGCGGCAGCGCCTTTCAGAATCTCGCGCCGCGTAGGCTTGCTTTTGAACTTGTCCATCTCACTTCTCCCTTTCCGCGCATTTTTATCTGCATCGTCTCGGCCCGCCGTATGCGGCTTAGCTCAGCCCGTATCCGCCGGAGTATTGAATACCTTGGCGTCCGAGCTGGCCCAGCCGACGTGAACCTGATCGCCGACGAGAGGCGCGAAGCCGCCGGCGCGATTGGCGATTTGTGCGATGAGCCGTTCGCGCGGTGAAATCCGGACATGGATGTCGATCTGTGCACCGAGGTATGAAACGAACTCCACGGTGCCCTCGAGGCAGTTCTCGACACCCTCGACAGGCGCCGGTCCGATCGAAATGCGCTCGGGGCGCAGCGCCAGCGATGCTTGCCCGAGCGAGGAGCCTTCGCAGTGCATGACGAGCCCGCCCGACGTGCGGAACACACCAGGGCTCTCGACCTGCCCCTCGAGGAAGGTGCTGCGTCCGACGAAATCGGCGACGAACCGATCGGCGGGACGTTCGTAGAGGTCCCGCTGCGTCCCCACTTGCCGGATAGCGCCCTCGCTCATGACCACCAGCCGATCCGCCATGGTCAGCGCCTCTTCCTGGTCATGCGTGACCATGACGGTCGTCAGACCGAGCTGCCGCTGCAGCTCGCGGATTTCGACGCGGACCTCGTGCCGGAGCTTGGCGTCTAGGTTAGACAGCGGCTCGTCGAGCAGCAGCACATCGGGCCGGAAAACGAGCGCACGCGCCAGCGCCACCCGCTGCTGTTGGCCGCCCGAAAGCTGGCGCGGCAACCGATCACCGAGATGATCGAGCCGGACGAGCCGCAGGGCTTCGATCGTCCGCTGCGCGATCTCGCCTTGCGGCACTTTTCGCATCTCGAGGCCGAAGCCGATGTTCTGCGCAACGGTCAGGTGCGGGAAAAGCGCGTAGCTCTGGAAAACGAGACCGGCATTTCGCTTCCAGGGCGGCTGCAGAGTGACGTCGTGTCCGCCGATCCGTACGGCCCCGCTCGTCGGCTCGATGAAGCCGGCGATCATGCGCAGCGTCGTGGTCTTGCCGCAGCCGGAAGGTCCGAGCAGGACCAGAAACTCGCCATCGGGGACTTCGAGGGTGACGTCGCGGACGGCATGGAAATCGCCGTAGCGCTTGGACAGGTGGTCGAGCTCCAGCTTTGCCATTTATCCGCTACACAACCCGGCTGATTTTCACGAAACGATCGGTCAGCAGCATGGCGCCGCCGATGAGGAGAATTTGCACCACCGAAACCGCCGCGATCGTGGGGTCGATCTTCCACTCCAGATACTGAAGGATCGCGATCGGCAACGTCGTGCGACCAGGCCCGACGAGGAACAGGCTCATTTCCAGATTGCCGAAGGACGAGACGAAGCCGAACATCGCCGCGGCGACGATGCCGGGGAGGATCGAGGGCAGCGTGATGCGCCGGAATGTCGTCCAGCGATCGGCGCCAAGGTTCTGGGCCGCCTCCTCGAGGGTGCGGTCGAAGCCGGCGAGGCTCGCCAGCACGAGCCGGACGGTCCACGGTATGACCACCAGGATGTGCCCCGCCAGCAGGCCCGCGAGCGAGCCGAGGATGGGCAGGCCCGTCGCGATCTCGACCTCGACGTGCGAGACGTAGAGCGCCATGCCGAGCACGATGCCGGGCACCACCAGTGGCAGCAGCAAAAGGCTGCTCAACGCCTCGCGCCCCTTGAACCGGTAGCGCGAGAGGCAGAGCGCGGCGGGAACGCCGACGGCCAGACCGAGCGCCGTCGCGAGGACGCCGAGCTGGAGGCTCAGGAGAAAGCCGTCGACGAAGCGATCGTTGGTCGCGATCGCCTGATACCAGCGCAGCGAATAGCCTTCAGGCGGAAAGGAGGGAATTTCCTGCCGGAAGAAGGACAGCCAGATGACGAAGATCAGCGGTAGCAGGATATAGAGCATGGTGAAACCTGCTGCCCCTCGCAGCAGCCACCATCCCAGACGTCGTGTACCAAACACAGGCGACGCCGCCATTCCTCTACCTCAAATCTCCGCTCCGAGCCTGTTCTTGTGGAACTTGCCGCCCTTCATGATTGCGCTCAGATGCTGACCCTGGCCCTCGAGCAGCCGGATGTTCTGCAACGGGTCGCCATCGACGACGATCAGGTCGGCCCAGGCGCCGGGCTCGATCACGCCGAGCTTGCCGGGACGGCGCACGACCTCGGCGCCGATCAGCGTGGCTGAGCGAATGACCTCGATTGCCGGCACCACCGTGGTGCGGATCGAGAACTCGCGGCTCTGGTC
>JAEZHL010000167.1 GCA_023416575.1 Pseudomonadota bacterium | reverse complement strand
TCGACATTGCCGTCGACAGGCGTTGCGCGTTCCCGGAATGCGATGGCCGCGATCGCGGCTGCCGTGTATGGGCCGACCCCCGGCAACTTCCGCAACGCGGCCTCGGAGCTCGGGAACCGGCCGCCGTGATGCTCGACGATCTCCCGCGCGCACAGGTGGAGATTGCGGGCACGGCTGTAGTAGCCAAGCCCGGCCCAGGCAGCCAGCACATCGTCGAGATCGGCCGCCGCCAGAGCCTCGACCGTCGGCCAACGGGCCAGGAACCTGTCGAAATAACCGATGACGACCTTGACGGTCGTCTGCTGAAGCATGATCTCGCTGAGCCAGACGCGGTAGGGATCCGCCTCGGCGCCAGGTGCGGAACGCCAGGGCAGATCGCGCCGCTCGGCATCATACCACTCGAGTAGGGCAGCGGCGGCATCGCCGTCCCATCCAGGCTGCATTTGTTGCCTTCCCGCTACAGCGCTCACGTGAAGACTCCGCCTGTCCCGCGAATCACGCCGCTGATGGTAAGCAACACTGGCAGCGTTTCAAATGCGCAGGTCCTCATCGTGAACAGCCACGGCACCGGCAGTCCTCCCTCATCGCCCAGAGCGGTTATCGGGACAAGAGCGCGTCAAGCCAACTCGGCGCGTGCGGTCTCGGCCTACGTTCCCAGTCTGACCCGCAAGGCATTCGAGAAGTATGGCTTTGCCACCGCTGCCCTGCTGACCGATTGGGCCAGCATCGTCGGGGCGGATGTTGCAAGCTACACGGCCCCCGAAAGGTTGAAGTGGCCCCGCGGTGTCGATGCTTATGCCGAGGTCGAGGAAGGCGCGGAGCGCAGGCCCGGCGCAACGCTCGTCGTCCGGGTGGATGGTCCGCGCGCCATCGAGCTTCAGCATAAAACGCATCAGATCATCGACCGGATCAACGCCAGCTTCGGATACCGTGCCGTCGCCGAGCTGCGTTTTGTCCAGGCCCCGATATACCGGCCTCAGCAGCAGCCTCCGCGGCAGCGCGCGAGCTTTCGTGCGCCGGCGCCGATGGCGGACGCGCCCGAGCTGGCCAATGTCGGAGACGAGGCGCTTCGTGCAGCATTGAGCCGCCTGCATGCCAGCATTCGCGGCGCCCGTGCCGGCGGATTGGCACGTTGACGAACAGCTGCCACTTGGCCGCAGCACATTACGCAACTGTGACCCCATTCAGTTGGCGTTCACTGCAAAATTGCATTAAATCGGACCCGAAATGGCCGTCTTGAGGCGGTGCTATCGAGCCTCCAATCAAGGAGTTGCGCACGTGACCACATCCGCAAAGCTTGCCTCGCAGACGAGCCGCCGCACTTTCGTGCTGACAGGGGCAGGGGCAGTCGTCGGCGCCCCACTGCTCCAGAAGCTTTTTGTGACACCAGCGCTCGCCCAGAGGCGGCAAGGTCCGGCCGAGGTGCCCGTCGATGAGCTGATGCAGCCTGGCGCGTTGCCAGATCTCGCTCTCGGAAGCCCCGATGCCAAGGTGACCATCGTCGAGTACGCCTCGATGACGTGTCCGCACTGCGCCGTGTTCCACACCCGCGTGCTGCCGGAGCTGAAGAAGAAGTACATCGACACTGGCAAGGCGCGCCTGATCTTCCGCGAGTTCCCGCTCGACAACCTCGCCGCAGCGGGTTCGATGTTGGCGCGCTGCGCGGGCGACAATGCTTATCCGATGCTCGACGCCCTGTTCCAGAAACAGGACGAGTGGGTCGTCCGCAACGATCCGGTCTCGAAGCTGTTCGATATCGCCAAGCAGGCAGGCTTCACGAAGGAGAGCTTCGAGAAGTGCCTGACGGACGACAAGCTGCTCTCGCAGCTCGAAGAATCGCGCAAGCGGGCCAATGAACAGTTCGGCGTGAATTCGACGCCGACCTTCTTCGTAAACGGCAAGCGCCTCAGCGGCGGAGGTAGCCTCGCCGACTTCGACAAGGCGATCGAGCCGCTGATCGGCGGCTGAACGAGCGTGTCGGCGTCCCCATTGAGTCGCGGCGTGCTGGCGGCGCTGCTCGTCGCCTCCGCTGTCCTGTCGGGGTGCGCCGACGAGAATTCGCTCGGTGCAGCCTTGGATTCGGCGGCTGTCGCGCAGGCCGAGGGTCCGCCAGCAGGTGCCAGTGCCGACAAGCCCGCGTTCAATCCGTTCGGCGAGCCGGGCAGCGGTGACCGCCCCGCGCGCCAAGTCCTGGTGAACCCCTCGCTCGCCGAGGTGATGCAGCCCGGCCCATTGCCGGAGATGGCGATCGGGCGGCAGGACGCGCCTGTCACGATCATCAAGTACGCGTCGCTGACGTGTCCTTACTGCCGGAAATTCCATGAGGAGACCTTTCCGGAGCTGAAGCGCGCGTACATCGATACCGGAAAGGTGCGGTTCGTCCTGCGCGAGTTCCCGATCGGCTTCCAGTCGGGAGCGGCGACGATTGCGCTCAGATGCGCGCCGCCGGAGCGCTACTTCGATCTCTACGGCAAGTTCCTGGCGCAACAGGCCCGATGGGTCAGCCAGGAAGTCCGCCACGACCCAATTTTCAAGGTCGCCGCTCAGGTGGGGATGACTCGGGCGCAATTTGACGCCTGCTACCAGAATCAAGGCATGATCGACGCGCTCAACAAGGTCAAGGATCGCGGGCGCACATTGGGGGTCATCGGAACACCGAACTTCTTCGTGAATGGCCGTCTGGTGAAGACAGTGATCGGGATGAAGGAGATCCGGGAGATGGTCGAGCCTGTCCTGGCCGGTAACACAGGATCAGGCGCGGCAACGGCGAACCAGTGAGGTCGAGGCTTGCTTGCCCAACCTCCGTTCCCACTTCTTCCTGCGTAGGGTGAGATTTCGCGACGCGTCATCGCTCGCCAGTGAAAGGTTCGAGGAATGCCCCGGCGCCCAGTTTGCCGGCACGGCCCAACTCCTCCGCCCCGTGGCGTCGACGACTCTGGGATACGTGACAGATGCACATACAGCGGCTCCGGCTGCTCGGCTTCAAGTCGTTTGTCGAGCCCGCCGACCTCGTCATCGAGAAAGGATTGACCGGGGTCGTCGGCCCGAACGGCTGCGGAAAATCGAATCTGCTCGAAGCCCTTCGCTGGGTGATGGGTGAGACCTCGCACAAGTCCATGCGCGCCGCCGCCATGGATGACGTGATCTTCGCGGGCACGACAGCGCGGCCAGCCCGCAATTCGGCCGAAGTGACGATCTTCCTCGACAACCGCCAACGGCTGGCGCCGGCCGAGTTCAACGACAACGACACCATCGAGATCACGCGCCGGATCGAGCGCGAGGCCGGCTCGGCTTACCGCATCAACGGACGCGAGGTGCGCGCGCGGGACGTCAAGATTCTGTTTGAGGACGCCGCCACGGGCGCGCGCTCACCTTCGCTCGTCCGCCAAGGCCAGATAGGCGAAATCGTCAATGCCAAGCCCGAACAGCGCCGCCGTATCCTGGAGGATGCCGCTGGCGTCGCGGGCCTGCATAGCCGGCGCCACGAAGCGGAGTTGCGGCTCAAGGGCGCTGAGAACAACCTGGCCCGTCTGGGCGATATCCTGGGTCAAATAGGCTCGCAGGTGGAAAGCCTGAAGCGGCAGACCCGGCAGGTGAAGCGGTACAAAGAGCTCTCCAGTGAGATCCGCAGAGCCGAAGCCATGCTGCTCTACCTGCAGTGGATGGAGGCTCAGGGACAGGTCGAGATCGCCGAGTCGGCATTGACCGACGCCATGTCCCGTCTCGGCGCCGCCGTGCAGGCCGAAGCTGAGGCCGTGCGCCTGGAAGCGGCGCTCGCACAGTCCTTGCAACCGTTACGGGACGACGAGGCGACCCGGGCCGCGGTGCTCGCCCGCATCAAAGTCCAGCAGGAAACGTTCGAGCGCGAGGCCGAGCACGCGGCGGAGCGCGAGGACGAGCTGAAGGGGCGCGCGAAGCAGCTCGAGACCGATCTGGAGCGTGAGGACGAGCTGATCCGCGAGGCACGCCAGCTCGTTCATCAGCTCGAGGAAGAGCAGAAGGCGCTGGAACTCGCCGACTCGGGCGCGGGGGACCAGGAAGATGCGATCAGCGCGCAGCTGAGCGTCGCTCAAGAGACCTTGGAAGACGCCGAGGCTCACCTGGAGGAGATCACGGCCCGTACCTTCGAGGTCCGCGCCCGCAAGCAAAGCCTGAGCTCCATGCATTCCGAGCGCCAGGCCGAGGTCAGCCGGCTGGAACGGCAGCTCTCCACGCTCGAAGCACAGGCGCGCGAGATCGCGGCCAAAGCACCGGATGCTGCCGGGCTCGATGAGGCGCAGGAGCTCGTGCGGTGGCTGACCCTGGAAGTCTCGGAGCTCGAGATCGGTGCGGAGGGCGCCGAGGAGCGGCTCGCTGATGCGGCAGCGGAGGCCCAGCGCACGCGAGAGGCGAGCCGCGTCGCGGAACTGGCCGCCCGCCAGCTCACGACAGAGCTTACGACGTTGTCCAAGCTTCTGATGCCGGCTCAGGATATCGACTATCCGCCGCTGGTCGATCTGTTGCAGGTGGCACCCGGTTATGAGCAGGCCCTTGGCGCCGCCCTCGGTGACGACCTCGAGGCGCCGGTCGATTCGGACGCGGCCTCGCATTGGCGCTTGGTGGAGCCGGCCGTCGCGGATCCATCCCTGCCGGCGGGGGCCGAGCCGCTGATCAACTCCGTGGAGGGGCCGCCCGAGGTGAGGCGGCGCCTGTCGCAGATCGGCATCGTCCCGCGCGAGCTGGGGCAGGCGATGCAGCGGGATCTGAAACCCGGACAACGGCTCGTTTCGCGTGAGGGCGATCTGTGGCGCTGGGATGGTTTCGTCATCGCCGCCGACGCGCCGACTCCCGCCGCCTTGCGCCTTGCGGAGCGCAACCGCCTTGCCGACGTCCGGCGCCGGGAAGCTGCGGCCAGGGCGGCGGCAACTCAGGCAGCAACGGCGGCGAACGAGGCGGCCGAGCAGCATCGCCGTGCTGAGGAAGAGGTGCGCCGGCTCCGGCAATCAGGACGGGAGACGCAATCCCGCCTCGTCAAGGCGCGGGAGCAGCTTGGCGTCATCGAACGCGCGGTGCGCGAGACCGAAAATCGCCTCGCCACGGTCACGGACGCCAGGACGCGCACCGAAGCCAGCTTTGCCGAGGCCCTCGCGAAACTCAGCGAAATCGATTCCGGGCTCGCCGAGATCATCGGCGGCGAGGATTGCGAACCCCTGCTCGCTCGGGCCCAGCAGCAGGTGAAGGCGGCCCGGGAAGCCACAGCAAAACTCGAAGCGACCCTATCCGGGCTGCAGCGCGAACGGCAGCTCCGGGCTGAGCGCAAGACCAAGGCGGGGACCGAACGCAACCGCTGGCTGCAGCGCTCGGCCAGCGCCGAGCAGCAGATCGGTGCCCTGCAAGCTCGGCTCGAAGAAGCGCGGAGCGAGCTGCGGGAGCTCGCCGCGCTGCCACCACTGATCGAGGAGAAGCGCCAGAAGCTGCTTGATGCCATCAGCCAGGCCGAGGCGGAGCGCAAGGCTGCAGCCGACCGGCTCGCCGAGACTGAGAACGCCCATCGCCGCGCCGCGCAGGCACTGCGCGAGGCGCAATCGGCTGTGAGCATCGAGCGTGAGGCGCGCGCCCGGTGCGAGGCGAAGCTGGAGGCCGTTCGCCAACGCCGCTCCGAAGAGGTGGCCAAGATCCGGGATACGCTTGGGATCGCGCCTGAGGGGTGCCTGGAGGTCGCCGGCGCGAAACCCGGCGTGCCCTTGCCGCCGCTTGCGGACGTGGACCGGCAGCTGTCCCGGCTCAGGGCCGACCGCGAACGGCTCGGCGGTGTCAACCTGCAAGCCGAGGAAGAGCTGCAGACGGTGCAGGAGCGGTACGCTGGCCTGGAGAAGGAGCGTGCTGACGTCGAGGCCGCGATCGCCAGCCTACGAGGCGCTATCGGCCAGCTCAATCGCGAGGCCCGTAAGCGGCTGCAGGAGGCCTTCAACGTGGTGGACGGCCACTTCCGCCGGCTGTTCACGACTCTGTTCGGCGGCGGTGAGGCGCGGCTCGAGATGATCGAGAGCGAAGATCCGCTCGAAGGCGGCCTGGAGATCATCGCCAAGCCGCCCGGCAAGAAGCCGGCGACCCTGTCTCTCCTTTCCGGCGGCGAGCAGACACTCACCGCACTGTCACTCATCTTCGCGGTGTTCCTGACGAACCCGTCGCCCATCTGCGTGCTCGACGAGGTGGACGCGCCGCTCGACGACGCCAACGTCGACCGCTTCTGCACGCTGATGGAGCGCATGGCCGAGGAGACCGAGACCCGCTTCCTCGTGATCACCCACCACCCCATGACCATGGCCCGCATGAACCGCCTGTTCGGCGTCACGATGGCTGAGAAAGGGGTCAGTCAGCTGGTGTCGGTCGATCTGACGACGGCAGAGGGGTTTTTGGAGGCGGTTTAGGAAGTCCAGTTCACTCGGAACCAGCCGCTCACGACTGCGCTTGCATGAGTTGAACGAGCACTCAGACTTGCCCCCCTCACCCGATCCTGCGAGAAGCGA
>JAEZHL010000165.1 GCA_023416575.1 Pseudomonadota bacterium | reverse complement strand
ACGGCCCCAGGTGACCGTGCGTCGGACCGCGTTGAGGATGTCGAGCAATCCGATCAGCAGCCCGTTGTGGCTCGCGCGCGCAATCTGGTGATGCAGGAGCGCGTCCATGGCCTCGTATTGGCGCCAGGTTTCGGCTGCGCGGCATCGCTCACTCGTCAGCCTTAGCCGCGCGATTTCCTGATCCGTGGCGTTGAGCGCCGCGAGCCGGGTCACCTCCGGTTCGAGGGCGCTGCGCGCGCGCATCACCTCGTGCGGGTTCGTCGTGCGGGCCAGTGCCGTTACCGTCGCGTTCGCGGCCGCTGGCTTTGCACCGAAGAACGTCCCCTTCCCGACATGCCGCCAGAGCAGGCCTTCAGCCTCGAGCGCCGCCAGCCCCTTGCGCAGCTCGGTGCGGGTCACGCCGAGCAGCTCGGCGAGCTCCCGCTCGGGTGGGAGGCGGACACCCGGAGACGGGTCGCTCGTCGCGATGAACGCGCGGAGCTGCGTCAGGACACCCGCCGCCTCGTCATTGAGCTCGGGACCACTGCCCATCGACGGTCGATCAGCCAGCGTCGCGGAAGGGTCCTCTGTGGTTTTCTCTGTCTTCAAGAGAATTCTCGATCAGCCAAAAAATGCCTCGACGGACGAAAAAGGCAGCATACGCCTTGACAACCATTCGCAACCATTCAGATTATTGGTTGAAGCGGCGACATACGCAAGCTCACAATAAGCCGCATCGGGATGGAGACAGCGTTCAAGGAGGCAGGTCATGCGACTACGGTTTCACTACTTGCGGTCGTTGTTCGGCGCTTTGGCAGTTGCCGCCATGCTGCCGCTTGCGACGGCTCCGGCCCAATCAGCCGAAAAGGTTCGCGTCGCCATGGGCGACGTCGCCTCGGTCGAAACGCTGGCATTCATCATCGCCCTCGAGCGCGCCAAGGAGCGCGGCGTCGACTACGAGCTGACGTCCTTCGCCAAGGAAGACCTGGCCATTCAGGCCGCCGTCAACGGGCAGGCCGACCTCGCCATGGGTACGCCGTATACGGTGATGCAGAAGAGCAAGGTGCCATTGAAACTGCTCTTCCAGGTCACGCGCCTCGTCTTCTTCCCGGTGGCCGACAAGTCCTACAAGAGCTGGAAAGATCTCAATGGCCAGCCGTTCGTGTTCCACGCCCGCGGCACCGGCACCGAGGCCATCGGCAATATCATCGCCAAGCGCGAGAACATCAGCTTCGGGCAGCGCAGCTATGTGCCCGGATCGGAAAACCGCATCGTCGCGATGCTGAACGGTCAGATCAAGGCCACCATCGTCGATCTCGCCAACAAGAACCTGCTGATGAGCAAGGCGCCGGACCGCTTCCACGTCCTCCCGGGTGTCGACATTCCGGCGAGCGACGAGTTGCTTTTCACCCGCGCCGATTGGCTGGCCAAGAACGAAGCCAAAGTGGACATCGTCGTCGAGGAATTGCTGAAGCTGTGGCGCGAAATGGCGAAGGATCCAGCCATCATCGAAACGGAGCGCGCGAAGCGAAATCTCCTTAAGGATCTTCCCAAGGAGGTTCTTGCCGGCGTGGTCGATTTCTATGCCGAGGCCGTGAAGGAGGGGATCTTCCACGCATCCGGTGGCGCGGACGCTCCGAAGGTCGATTTCGAATTCTATGTCGAAGCCGGCCAGATGGAGGGACCAGCTTCAAATCTGAAAGTCGAGAATTTCTGGGACTTCGGGCCACTCGAGCGCGCGCGCAAGAAGCTCGATGGTTGATGCAGGGGCGCGTCGGTGACCGAGCGCCGGCGCGCTGTCTCTCCACTGCCTCCTGATTTCGCTGATGCGTCCGAAGGCTGACATGCTCGACAAGGCGTCACAGACTGCAGGGGCCGCGACCGGTCCAACGGTTCAAATAGGTACGGTGCTCCAGCATCCGCTCGTGTTTCGTGCCGTATCGCTCGTCATCGTGCTCGCGTGCTGGGAGTGGGCTGGACGGTACCCGATCAGCCCATCGTTCCCGACGTTCATCGAAACGCTCACCGCGACCATCGACATGATCGGCGACGGCTCGTTGCAGGCGGCGCTGGCGGTGACGCTCGCGCCGCTGGCGATCGGCGTCGTCATTTCCGCAGCACTGGGCGTATCGATCGGAATCGCCATGGGTCTCGACACCAGGGTCGAGTGGTTCGGCGCGCCGATCTTCATCGTGCTGCAAGCGGCGCCGCTGGCGGCCCTCATACCGTTGCTCGTGCTGGCCTATGGCATCGGGCTCGCCACCAAGGTGCTCATCGTCTGCATCATGGCCATGCCCGTCATCGTCCTGAACTCGTTCAAAGCCATCAGGCACGCCCCGGGTTCGCTCATCGACATGGGGCGCGCGTTTCTCGGCACCCGGCGCCAGCTCATCGGTAAGATCATCCTGCCCTCGGCGGCTCCGGTGATCTTCGCGGGCCTCCGGCTCGGTGCGGCCTCGGGATTCGTCGGCGCAATTCTCGCCGAGCTCCTCGTCACGCCGACGGGGATCGGAGACATCATCACCTACAATCAATCGATCGCCGAATATCCGAAGATGTACGGGGCGATAGCGACCATCATCGTTCTCTCCGTGTGCTGCATCGAAGGATTGGAGTGGGCCGAGCGCCGCTTCTTCCGCCCTGAGAAGCGAGGTCAGGTATGAGGGCCATGCATGCCGTCGAGGCCGCTTCGGAGGCCAGCCCCAAGCGGGCAATGGTCGAGGTGCGTGCCGTATCGAAGGTCTATCCGACCGGCGTCGAGGCGCTGACCAGTATCAGCCTCGATTGTCCCGAGGGCGCGCTGACGACATTGCTCGGTCCCTCCGGTTGCGGCAAGACCACGTTGCTCAAGATTATCGCTGGGCTGATCCCGGCGACGGGCGGTGAGGTGCGCGTGAAGGGCAAGCCGGTTTCCGGCCCTGGTCCCGAGCGCTCGTTCGTATTCCAGGATTTCGCGCTGTTGCCCTGGGCGACGGTCTTGCGCAATGCAGCCTTCGGGCTCGAGCTGCGGGGTGTGCCCCGGTCCGAGCGCGAGGCGATTGCGGAACGCTATGTTGCCAAGGTCGGGCTCAAGGGCTTCGAGCACCGCTTTCCGCACGAGCTTTCCGGCGGCATGCGCCAGCGGGTCGGCCTTGCCCGCGCACTTGCCGTAAATGCCGACGTCATCCTCATGGACGAGCCATTCTCGGCCGTTGACGAGCAGACGCGGCGCAAGTTCCAGGAGGATCTGCTCGCGCTCATCGCCAACGAGCGCAAAACGTTCATCTTCGTCACGCACTCGATCGAGGAGGCCGTCTACGTCTCCAACCGCATCGTTCTGCTGTCGCGGCGGCCGAGCGTCGTTTCGGATGTGATCGATGTCGAGCTTCCGCGTGGCAATCCCGACGATATCCGTCGCCACCCGATCTATCTCGATACGATCGAAAGCATCTGGCGCGGATTGAAGCGCTACCTGGACTGAGGGAGCATCGACATGCGCATTCTCGGCAGGCGGATGCCGGCGATGAGCTCGCTTCTGATCTGGGCCGTGCTCTGGGAAATCCTGGGGCAGAGCGAATTGACGATGATCCTGCCGCCCCTGTCCGCCATTTTTGGCCGGCTGGGCGAGCTCGCCGTGAACGAGTCCTTCTGGAACGCTCTGGCGCTCACCGCACGCACCTATGCCATGGGAGCTGGCATCGCAATCCTTGCCGGCGTGCCGATCGGGCTGCTCATGGGGCGCATCGTCGTGTTGGACCGGTTGTTGCTGCCGTGGGTCAACATGTTCACCAGCGCACCCTTGTCGGCATTGGTCCCCGTGATCATGGCCATCTTCGGGTTCGGCGAGACGACAGTGGTGCTGACGGTGGTGCTGTTCGCGGTTTGGATCATCATTCTGGATGCACGCGCGGGGGCACGCGCTGTCTCGACCTCGCTCGTCGAAATGGCGTTGGTTTTCGGTGCGAGCCGCCTGCAGACCTTCACCAAGATCTATGCACTGGCCGCTTTGCCCGAGATCCTGACCGGTATCCGTCTCGGGCTGATCCGTGCCGTAAAAGGCGTCATCATCGGGCAGCTCCTCGTCTCGGTGGTCGGCTTCGGTCACCTCTTCGAGATCTATTCCTCGAATTTTCTGATGGAGCACATGTGGGCGTTGCTGCTCGTGCTCTTTGCCCTCGCTTTCGCCATCGACGAAGGCCTCGGTTATCTCGAGCGGCGGGTTGAATATTTCGCCGCCTCGCGCCATTGATCCCAAAAATAAAGGAGCAGACTGTGCAGCAAAGACAAACGGATTACGTCATTCCAGCGCCTGAGCAGGCAGCCGTGCCCGTACGCGGGACTACGGCCCTGTTCCCGGTGCATCGCATCTACTGCGTTGGTCGTAATTACGCCGCGCATGCCATCGAGATGGGAGGCGACCCGAACCGCGATCCGCCGTTCTTCTTCCAGAAGAATCCGGACAACATTTTGCTCGGCGGTGCAGACTTTCCTTATCCGCCGCAGAGCGCGAATGTGCATTTCGAAATCGAGATGGTCGTGGCTCTCGGCAAGGGCGGGAGGGACATTCCCCTCAGTTCTGCGCTCGACCACATTTTCGGCTATGCGGTCGGCATCGATATGACCCGCCGCGACCTGCAGGACGAATGCAAGCGGCTTGCGCGGCCATGGGAAGTGGCCAAGGCGTTCGAGCACTCCGCCCCGATGAGCGACATCGTTCCCGCGAGCGAGATCGGTCATCCGAGCTCGGGCGCCATCTGGCTGAAGGTCAATGGCGAGCTGCGTCAGCAGGGCGACCTCAACCAACTGATCTGGAAGGTGCCGGAGATGATCTCCTACCTTTCGGGTCTGTTCGAGCTGAAGCCCGGTGATCTCATCATGTCGGGCACCCCGTCGGGCGTCGGTGCGATCAAGCGCGGAGACATCATGCAGGGACATGTCGACGGCGTCGGGGACGTCACGGCGAAAGTGGCGTGATCCTCAGGCAGCGTAGTAGGTCAGAAGGCATCTGGTTGCCTTCTGACCGGCTAGCGACCTCCGGCCGCATCTCTCATGTCCGAGAAGACGAAGTCGTCGCGCTGGACAGTGTCGCCGAGCGCGGCGGCTATGGGGCGATCGAACATCGGACCATCGTACGCGAAGGTGTGAAACTCGCCGTTCTCACCACAGGGATCGACGGTGGGTGGCAGCTCGGCGAGAAACGTCTCGTCGAAATCACGTCCTGCAAATCGAGAGTCCAGGACGCGCGAATCCAAGCAGACCACGCGCGCCTTCAATCCGCCGCGGATCATCTCACGCGCAAGCTGCCGCGT
>JAEZHL010000146.1 GCA_023416575.1 Pseudomonadota bacterium | reverse complement strand
CGCGCGCCCGATTTACGGCAGGCCAAGTTTACATCGGTGGTCGAGGACGTGCGCGTGTGGGTCGACCGCGAGGGCGCCAACCCGGCCGAGGAGCTGAAGGGCGTGCTGGCCGAGCTGGGGTTGGCCGGGCGCCGGCTCGGTGTCGAGTACGACGCCTACGGTTTCACCGCTGCCGCCGGCAGAAAGCTCGAGGCGGCGCTTTCGGGTTTCGCGTCCCTCGAGGATGCCTCCGACCTCGTGACACGCCTGCGGCTCATCAAGAGCCCAGCCGAGATCGCGTACGTGCGCAAGGCAGCGGCACTTGCCGATGCGGCCTGGAAGGAGGCGATGCGGCTTGCCGAGCCCGGTATCGACGAAGGCGAAATCCTGGCCGCTATGCACGGCGCGATCTTCCGTGGCGGCGGCGATGATCCCGCGAACGAGTTCATCATCGGCTCCGGGCCCGGCGCCCTCATGTGCCGCTACTTCACGGGACGCCGGCGGCTCGATGCCGAGGATAACCTGACGCTCGAATTTGCCGGGACGTACCGTCACTATCATTCGTGTCTGTTCAGGACGATCAGGGTGGGAACGCCGTCGCAGCGCCAGCTCGATCTCTACGCGGCAGCGCGCGAGGCGCTGATGGCCTGCGAGGAGGCGCTGCGGCCGGGTCGGACCGTCGGTGAGGTGTTCGACGCACATGCGCGAACGCTCGATCGGGCCGGGCTCGCGGCGCACCGGCTGAACGCCTGCGGATATAGTCTCGGCACGACGTTCGCGCCGAACTGGATGGACTGGCCGATGATCTATGCCGACAATCCGGTCGTTCTGGCGCCTGGGATGGTGTTCTTCCTGCACATGATCATCTTCGACAGCGAGGCCGGGATTCCCGCCTGCGTCGGACGCACATCCCTGCTGACGGAAACGGGGTCCGAGCCATTGTCGCGAGCATCGCTGGATCTCACGCTGAAGTAGAGCCGCGGTCTCCCAGCCACACGAGCACGCGCAGCGTATATGCATCTGCCCGAATATCAGTCATCACAACGGGGTGGCGCTCGTCTCGTTCTTGGGTATGCTGATCGGAAGATCGAATTCCCAAACGGGCATTAGGAGGGAAATACATGAAGTTCGGGAAGATTCTTACGATGGTGGCGCTTGCTGCCGGGTTTGCCTGGACGACCGGCGCGAACGCCGACGTGCTGGACGACATCAAGAAGCGCGGCAAGCTCATCGTCGGCGTCAAGGCCGACTACAAGCCGTTCGGCTTCCGTGAGCCGTCGGGGGCCATCGTGGGCCTCGAGCCCGATCTGGCGGCGGATGTCGCCAAGAAGCTCGGCGTCGAGCTCGAGCTGGTGCCAGTCGTATCGGCAAACCGGATGGAGTTCCTCAATCAGGGCAAGATCGACCTGATGATCGCAACCATGTCCGACAAGCCCGAGCGCCGTAAGGTCGTGCAGGTCATCGAGCCGCTCTATTATTCCGACTCGGTCAACATCCTGCTGCGGAAGGACGCGCCCGTTAAGGCGTGGGAAGAGCTCAAGGGCAAGAAGGTCTGCGGTACCACCGGTGCTTGGTACAACAAGGAAGTTGCTCAGAAATACGGGGCCGATGTCATCTCCTTCGACGGTTCCGATAAGCCCCTGATGTCACTCAAGAACGGCGATTGCGTCGGTTACGTCTACGACCAGACGTTCATCGTCGGCAAGATGACGGAGCCGGAGTGGGCCGGCTATCACATGCCGCTGAAGGGCTTCTCGGACACGCCCTGGGCCATGGCGGTGAAGCACGGCGAGGACAAGTTAAAGGCTTTCATGGAGGACATCACCAAGGAGTGGGCGAAGTCCGGCCGCATCATCGAGCTTGAGAAGAAGTGGGGTGTGCCCCCGACCGATTACGCCAAGCGGATGCACGAGGCGGCCAAGCAGGGCTCGTGATCCATTCGCTTCCTCAAACGGCATCCCGGCACTCGTTGCCGGGATCCATCTTCGGCAGTCGTAACGTTTGCCGTTGGCTGGAGACCGGGCTGGGGCGAATAGAGATCAAGTTGATCCAAAGTCATCTTCATTGAGGTCGCAGCAGTCGCGGCCGGCCATAATTCACCTCCCCCGTGGAGTGAGCTTTGACCGCGGGGGGCGGGCGAGAATTATGCGCTGCTAAGGTTGGACCATTGTCCCAGTTCTCTCTCCGCCGTGGACGGAGGACGAATGGCGCGGGTTGACCTGCTTCGGCTGAAATTGCGAAAAGACTTCAATAAGAAGCCTGAGCCACATCCACTACGGGGGTAGCTTAATTGGAAGCCTTCGCCGATTGGTTTCGGTGGCTTTACGACGCCACCGGCATCAATCTCACCTATTTCTATGATCCGTTCGATCGCGCCCGGATGCTGAGGGGCCTCGTGCTCACGCTCTGGATGGCGGCCGTGACGATCGTTCTTTCCATCATCGTGGGCGTTGTCGGCGCGTGGCTGCAGGGCTCGCGCCACCGATTGTTGCGGCTCTGCGTGGACGGGTTCATCAGCCTGTTCCGGAATACGCCGCCGCTCGTCCAGATCTACTTCTTCTATTTCGGCCTCGGCTACATGCTGCCGCGGGTGCCGGATCTGGCATCGGGCCAGCTCGAGCCGATTTTATCGAACGTTCAGTGGGCGATCATCTCGCTGTCGCTGTTCGCCGGCGCGTTCAATATCGAGATCTTCCGTTCCGGCATCGAGGCGGTGTCGCGCTCGACGATCGAGGCCGCGGAGTCGCTCGGGTTCTCGCGCTTGCAGACGTACGTCTACGTCGTGCTGCCGCTCGCCATGCGCACGTGCCTGCCGGCACTGTCGAACAACCTCGTCAATCTCATCAAGACGACCAACCTCGCTTATGCGATCGCGGTTCCGGAGCTCATGTATGCGGCCAAGCAGATCTGGGCGGATTCGACCAACGTGCCCGAGATGATGTTCACGGTGCTCATCATCTACGTGGCTATTGCAACTCTGTTCGCCTGGGGGATGAGTCGGTTGGAGCGTTGGCTCAAGGTCCCGGGCTTCGGGACTGGGGTCTGATGCCGATGGCAAAGTGCAAAACCGACAGCGGGTCGGCGGCAACGGCGGCCTCGTTCCTGCTGGTCCCGAATGGCCCCTTGCGCGTCAGCATCGATGCGCGTGCGATCCTGATCGTGGGGCTGATCTTCCTGGTGACGACCGCGGCTAGCGCTGCAACCACGTCGAGTGGGAGCCGGTCCGCGCTCGATGTGATCTGGCTGTGGTCACCGCTGTTGCTGTGGGGCTTCCTGTTCAATCTCCTGATCTCGGCAGCCGCCATGCTCATCGGCACCATTGCCGGAGTGCCGCTCGGGATCCTGCAAACGTCTCACGTTGGGCCGGTGCGCCGGGTGGCCTGGTTCATTACGCAGTTTTTCCGCAACTCGCCGTGGCTGGTCCTCCTCTTCCTCTGCGTTTTCCTGCTCCCGTTCCGTTTCACGGTATTCGGATACACGGTGATGCTGCCCGACTGGGCAAAGGCCGTGATCGGATTTGCTCTGCCTGTGATGGCCAACGTGTCGGAGATCGTGCGCGGGGCGATCCAGTCTGTGCCAACGGGGCAGTGGGAGTCGTCCGCATCCCTCGGGTTCAACCGGCGCCAGACGCTGTCGATGATCGTCCTGC
>JAEZHL010000145.1 GCA_023416575.1 Pseudomonadota bacterium | reverse complement strand
GCGGCCCCCACTTCACAGCGTCGTCGTGTCCGTGAACGAGGTTGTCGTAAGTGATCGGCAAAAAGCCGGCAGCGGCCAGGGCTTTGCAAGCATGTGCACCGATATAGCCGGCCCCGCCGGTGACGAGGACTTTCTTGAAGATTGGTGCGGATTGCATTTCAGAAATTATTTAACTGCGCGCTTCTACCGCCAATACCCGGTCGAAATACCGGATCGTCTCGCTCAGCCCCTCACTGAGTTGCACTTCGGGCGCCCAGCCGAGATGCTCGCCGGCGAGGCTGATGTCTGGCCGCCGCTGTTTCGGATCATCCTGCGGCAAGTCGGCGAACGTCAGTTTCGAGCGACTCCCGGTGAGGTCAATGACGAGCTCTGCCAGCTCGCGAATGGTGAACTCGGCCGGGTTGCCGAGATTGAGCGGGCCGGTGAGGTCGGAGGGGCTGCTCATCAAACGAACGAAAGCTTCGATCATGTCGTCGACGTAGCAGAACGAGCGCGTCTGGCTGCCGTCTCCGTAAATCGTGATCGGCTTACCCTGCAGCGCCTGCACGATGAAATTGGATACGACGCGACCGTCGTCGGGGTGCATGCGCGGGCCATAGGTGTTGAAAATACGCGCCACCTTGATCTCGATCCCATGCTGGCGCCAGTAATCGAAAAACAGCGTTTCGGCGCAGCGCTTGCCCTCGTCATAGCAGGATCGTGGTCCGATGGGGTTGACGTTGCCCCAGTAGTCCTCCCGCTGCGGATGTACGGAGGGATCGCCGTAGACCTCGCTCGTCGAGGCTTGGAGGATGCGGCACCGAAGGCGCTTGGCCAAGCCGAGCATATTGATGGCGCCGTGGACGCTGGTCTTGGTCGTCTGCACGGGATCGTGCTGGTAGTGGATGGGCGAGGCGGGGCAGGCGAGATTGTAGATCTCGTCGACCTCCACATAGAGCGGGAAGGTCACGTCGTGCCGTATCAGCTCGAAATGCGGATTGCCGATCAGATGCTCGATGTTGCGCTTCGCGCCGGTGAAGAAGTTATCGAGGCAAATGACATCCTGCCCATCCCGCACCAAACGGTCGCACAAATGCGAGCCGAGAAAACCAGAGCCGCCCGTTACCAGGATCGTTTTGCGCTCTCGCGATCGGGAAGATCGTGAACCCGTCATTTTGGCTAATCCACGCGAAAAAACGGGGCGATTGACTGAAGTTCGTAAAATCGAAAAGCTACCGCACTTCGGGTGACTCGGTGTCTCCCGATCGAATAGTGCATTTCCGTAGCTGACTGCCGGTCCCGGTTCCTGCCGGATATCGACGTCAAGCCTCCTGGCCGTCCGCTTCCCCGATCTACCAAAAGCCAGAGCGGCGATGGCCTAAATCCACTCGTTTACCGCGCCCGACTCACGCCGCACGGTTTCCCTTTTCGGCCGATGGCCATGTCATCATGTCGATGCGATCGACCCGGCTAATCCCGCTGAGCGCAAGATCGCGCCACGCGGACTCGATTGCAGAGCGGCTGATCCGTTCGCCGAACAGCAGCAAAGTCACGGTGCGCAAGAGGACCTCGAGATCGAGCCGCAGCCCAGCATTCTGCACGTACCAGACGTCGAGGGCTGCCTTGTCCAGCGGGGAGATGTCCCGCCCCCCGATCACCTGCGCCCAACCCGTGATGCCGGGGCGGACAAGCAGGCGGAGGGCGAAATCGGGCGATTGGTCGACGGGCAGCAGCGGCCGCGGCCCAATCAGGGACATGTCTCCGGTCAGCACATGATAGAGCTGCGGTAACTCGTCGAGCCTGATCCGCCTCAAAAATCGTCCAATAGCAGATAAACGTTCCCCATCCGGGATTCGGTGGCCATCGGCGTCGTGCGAGGCGCCCATGGTCCGGAATTTGTAAAGACGGAAGGGGCGTCCTCCGAGGCCCGGGCGCTGCTGGGCGAACACCAGCGGCGAGCCGACATCCAGAGCGACGAGCAGGGTCGTGAGTGCCATGAGTGGCGCGCATGCTATCAGTCCGACGAGCGCGACGACAACATCGAGCGATCGCTTGAGGCGCCAATAAGGGCGCGCCGCCAACGTTGCGAGTTGCGCGTTGTCGAGAGTGAAGGCCGAGCTGATCTGACGGACGGCCGTAGACGCCTCTGCATCCCGCGGCAGGTGCGCCTCCAGTCCGAAGGTTTCCGCCAGATATATGACGGGAGATAGCCCGGCTTGTTCGACGTCAAGCAGGGCTTGGCGGGCGCCGGCGGAAAGTTTGGAAAGGTGCGTCGCAACCACGATGGCGTCGATGGATACGCCGCGCAGCTCCAGATCCTGCAGCACCTTTGCGAGCTGCTCGGGCAGACCGAGCACGGGCTGTTCGAGCACGATCCGGCCAATATCGGCCTCTCGCCGGCCGAGCAGGCCCGCAACTCTGACGCGGCCACCGCCGAATTCCTTGATGGACAGCAGGTATGCCTCGGTGAGGCGGCTCAGGCCGATGATCAGCACTGTCCGTTCCGCGGCGTCGACCGCAATCGGGTGCAAAGGCTGCGGCCGCTGACGCGCCGCATGGCGCAACCGCAGCAGCACACGCACGCCCACAAGCGCGAAGAGCATCACCAGGGCCTGCAAGACCGGCACAGAGCGAGGGATGCCGTCGAGCCTGTTGTAGGCGAATCCGAGAACCACGCCGCCGGTGACGACAAGGAACGTTGCCGCCGACAAGTGAAGGTAATCCCGCAATGTCGTCAGCCGCCACACCGGGCGCCCCGTGCCGAATAGAGGCAGCACGACGGCCGCAACGCAGAGCGTGAACAACAGATATGGGGAAAGGGGAGGGAGCTGATCCAGGGCGAAGTCGAAGTCATGCCGTAAAACGGATGCCAGCACCGTACTGGCAGCGACGAGCGAAAAATCGATTGTCAGCAAAAAAGCACGGCGCATGAATGCCCCACGAAAGTGCAAAGGCAGGCGCAAGTTGTACGAACTCAAAACCATTAAGCTTCGCGCAAGATATCCGTACTCAGACTAAATGCAAGAAGCGTCGGTCAGATATCACCAAACTTCACCCGCGTCTTATGAGCGTGTTGCGCGAATGCGACAAGGAGCGTGGGCGATGCTGAAAAAATGGCAGTAGCGGAACGATAATGGAGTTTCAGTTGCGCGATTTGCGCAATTTGCGCGCTTCCGAGCTGCCGGACGATTCTCCTGCTGTATCGTGACCCCGCTCTGCGCGCCATTCCTCAGGCCACTCCACATCTGGCCAGCTATTGTCTTGGCGCAGCGCTTGCGGGCTCGCGGCGACGTGGGAGGTGGCTGGCCTTACGATTCGACCACGCGCTACGTCTTTCTTCGCGCCTGAACGAGGGCTCGTGTTTCGAGTGGCGTCCGGGGCATCCGGTGGATCAAACATCAGCGCGGCAGCGAACGCGAATAGTGCCATCATCGCCGCTGTGCGTAGGGGGTAGTCGACCAGCGAGTGCAAAGAGACGAGGACGAGCACGACCCCCGCCGACCGGGCTAGCAATAGGTCGATGTCGCTGCCGTGTGGTGGAGCCATTCTCCAGAGCATGATGCTGCGCTTGATGAGCCAGGTCAGGAACACGGCCATCAGCAGCAGTGCCGCGATGCCGGCCTCGAGCCAAAGCTCCAGCACGTCGTTGTGGGCACGGTTCGCGTAGAAGGTGAGCATGTCGTGCACGGGCTCGAACATGGAGTAGACCGACACGAATGTGCCGACGCCTGAGCCGAACGGCATGAAATCTATTGCGGCTGTTATGGTGTTCTTTGCAAAAGGAATGCGCGCATCGACCAAGGGGTCGACCCCGAACCGGTCAATCACCCGGTAGAGGGCGAATTGCATGCCGAGCACGACTGCCAACCCAACGGCTCCGGCTAAGAGGCGGCTCGATGCCGTGCCGGTGCCCTTCGGCCGGTCGCGGATCGCCAGCGCCCAGATACCAACCAGCGCTAAGATTGCGAGGCCGAGGCCCGCACGGGAGCGTGCCATCATCTGTGCGGCGATGAGCGATACTATGAGGGCGAGGCCGGCGAGGAGCGCCACGATCAATGGCGTGTCATAACCTTTGCGTCCATCGGTCTGGGAAAGCAGCGCACCTACATGTACCGTCCAAGCGGTGGCGATCAGCATCAGGCTGTAAAGCAGGGCCGAGAAATGATTGCGATTGGCGAAAAAGCCGACAGCCTCGGTTGGATTCGTGAACGCAAAGAAACGCAATGGACTGGACGGACCTTG
>JAEZHL010000120.1 GCA_023416575.1 Pseudomonadota bacterium | reverse complement strand
TTCGAGGAGCGCGCCATCCCGCGAAAGCGCCGGCAGATCGCCCGAGGCGACCCCGGCCAACTGGAAGGAATTAAGATGCGTCGTTGGACGAAGGCGGCACTCGTCGTCGTGGGGGTCTTAGCCCTCACCGGCTGCCGCGTTGAGGACCAGGGTCGGCCGGTGTCGTTCGAGCCTGGTGTCTACAAGGGCCAGAAATCACCGGCCCTGACCGATGAGCAGCGCCGGGCGTTGCAGGAGCGCTCCAGGATCCAGCGTTAGCGGGCTGACGATTAGCACCGCGTGAGAAGTCGAGAAGGACTCGAGATCATGCAATTTCTCCGTGCCATATGGCCCGCGATCCGTGCGCCGAAGCTGGTGCCGATTGCCGGCCTGCTCGCAGCACTGCTCATTGTCTCGGCCGTGCCCTCGCTGGCACAGGAGCCCAATCCGAACGTGCGTCCGCCGGCCGGTGCCTCGGTTCCTTCGGGACCCGCCGGCTCGGAAGGCGTTCGGACGTGGAACTACGATCTTGAAATGTGGCAGCAGCTTCGGCAGGGCGCCGAGGGCAAAGTCACTATTCCGGATACCAAGGCCGGGCGGTTGGTCGATTCCTCGGGCGAAGCCTGGCGCAACCTGCGCAACGGCCCGCTGCCGGTTTACGGCGCGTGGCTGCTGGCCGGCACGGTCGGCCTGATCGCCCTGTTCTTCCTGGTGCGGGGGCGCATCAAGGTCGAGCACGGCTGGGCAGGCCGGACGATCGAGCGGTTCAGTGGCTTCGAGCGGATGGGTCACTGGCTCCTGGCGACCTCTTTCATCGTGCTCGCCGTGACCGGGCTCAACGTGCTCTACGGCCGCTATGTGCTGCTGCCGGTGATCGGCAAGGAGGCGTTCGCGTCCATCGCGCAGGTGGGCAAGATGCTGCACAACTACGTTGCGTTCGCCTTCATGCTCGGCCTCGTCTGGGTGCTCATCACCTGGATCCGCCACAACATCCCGAGCTGGCGCGACCTTCAGTGGCTCGCGATGGGCGGTGGCATGCTGGTGAAGGGCGTCCACCCTCCGAGCTGGAAGTTCAACGCCGGCCAGAAGATCCTCTTCTGGCTCATCATCCTCGGTGGCGCCTCGATCAGCCTGTCGGGACTATCCCTGCTGTTCCCCTATGAGCTGCCGATGTTCGCGAAGACGTTCGCTGCGATCAACAGCGTCCTCGGGACAGACTTGCCGGTCACGCTCACCGTCAATCAGGAGATGCAGTACGCCTCGCTGTGGCACGCCATCATGGGCGTGTTCCTCACGGCCGTGATCATCGGGCACATCTACATCGGCACGCTCGGGATGCAGGGCGCCTTCTCGGCCATGGGCTCGGGCCAGGTGGATGTCGCCTGGGCCAAGCAGCACCATAGCCTGTGGGCCGACGAGGTCCTGAAGGGAAGCGGACCGGATAAGGAGCAGTCCGGCTCGCGACTGCAGCCGGCGGAGTAAAGCGCGACATGGCGCCGGCGATCCGGGGGCGAGATGCGGCTTGGGCCGGGCGCTTCGTCGCCGGCGCCTGCCATGCGCTCCCGGTGATGGCGGCGACCGTCTTGCTTGCGATGACAACGCCACCAGCAGCAACGGCGCAATCAAACGGCAACAGCCCGGCGCCCTCCAAGGGGGCCGCCAATGATGCCCGCCGCGCTTCGGCCGGCAACCTGATCGGTCACGGCGGCCCGATCAAAGCGATACGGATCGACCCAGCATCGGGCCGCGCGCTGACGGGATCGTTCGACTACACGATGATGGCCTGGGACATCTCGGGCCCCGAGCCGCGCCAGCTCGGGCGCTTCGAAGACCATGACGGCGCGGTCAACGCCGTCGCGTTCATCCCCGGTACCAGCCGCGTGCTCTCGGCCGGTGATGACGGCGCAGTCTCCGTGTGGGACACGGCGACCGGCGAGGTCGTCCATCGGTTTCAGGGTCATGAAGGCAAGGTCGTCGACCTTGCGGTCTCTACGGACGGCCGCTGGGCCGCGTCGGCGAGCTGGGACCGCACCGCTCGTCTTTGGGATCTGACGCACCTGGCACCCGGTCCCGTGCTGGCCGATCACAAGGGACCCGTTAACGCCGTCGCCTTCTCGGCCGACGGCGCGCGCATTTTCACGGCGAGCTACGACGGCAGCATCGGCAGCTTCAAATGCTCGGACGGCAGCTTCGAGCGACCCGTCTTTAAGCACGGTTGGGGGATCAACGCCCTCAAACGGCTGCCGGGATCGGATCGGCTCGTATTCGGCTCTCTCAACGGCGCCGCCGGCATCGTCGATGCGGACAGTGGCGAGTTGGTCGTGGAGCTCGGCGCCCATCAGCGTCCCGTCCTTGCGCTCGCTGTCCTCGAAAGGCCCGCCCTGGTCGCCATTGGCAGCGCCGATGGGGTGATCCGGGTTGCGCGGGCTGCCGATGGTTCGGTGATCGAGGAGTACAAGAACCCCTATGGCCCGATCTGGGCCCTGGCGTTCACCAGCGAGGGCCGCAGCCTGTATTACGGCGGGCTCGACGACTTTGCCACCCTCTGGCACATCAGCCCACGTCAGGCATTCGAGCCCCTCCAAAGCCCATTCCCGCGGCGGTTCCAGCAGTCTGGCGGCGGCGACGTGCTGGTCGAGGGCGAGGTCCAGTTCGCCCGCAAGTGCAGCATCTGCCACACCCTGACACCCGACGGCGCCAATCGCGCCGGCCCGACACTGCATGGGGTTTTCGGGCGCCGGATCGGCACGCTGCCGGGCTATCCCTATTCGGAGGCGTTGAAGCGGCTCGATATCATCTGGACCGAGGAAACCGTGTCGCGGCTCTTCGAACTCGGTCCCGACGAATTCACCCCCGGCTCCAAGATGCCGCTGCAGAAGATGACCGATAAGGCGCAGCGGGATGCGCTCATTGCCTATCTCAAAGTTGCAACAGCGCCTACGCCCGTTGACGGGGTCGATCGGGTGGGCCAAGGATCTGAACAAACAGGAGGATCGCGATGAAAGCTTTCCTGGCAAGCGTCGTGCTGCTTGTCGCCATTTCCGCCGCGGCGGCCGTCGGACTCAACTACGCATCGAAATCGGCGCAGGACGTTTACACCTATCACAACAGCGTGCGGCTCTAGCCGTCGGGAGCTTCATCATGTCGGAACCTGACAAGTTCAACATCTCTCTGCGCAAGTTCCTGAAGCAGGTTGGCGTGACCTCCCAGCGCGAGATCGAGCGCATCGTGCGCGAGAAGGCCGCTGCGGGCGACACTCAGGACCGGCTGAAGGTCCGGATGGAGTTGACGGCTGAGGGTACGAACCTGAAGCACGTGGTCGAAGAAGAAATCGACCTCCGCTGACCAGGCTGATGCACCTGCCCGACCCTGTTTTTCCGCCCCTCCTTACCGGCCACCCGATCAAAGCACCGCGCCGGCCGATCGAGCACGCATGCCTCGAGGCTCAGCACGGGACCCTCGGCGCCGGCGATCTCGTCTGGAGCCGGGACACGGGGCGGGCCGAATGCGCCTTCGTGCTCGAGCCGGAGGTGACGCTGGCCACGGCGCTGCAGATGAGCGCGCTGGCGCAAGTTGCCCTCGCGGACAGTCTCGGCGCGCTGCTTCCGCCCGCGGTTGCCGTCCACTTGCGCTGGCCCGGCACCATCCTCGTCAATGGCGCGGCGGCAGGCGAGATCCGCCTTGCCGTTCCGGCCACCGTCACCGACGCCGTTCCCGACTGGATGGTCGTCGGCATGAGGCTGCAACTGAGGCACGATCGGACGGACAAGGAGCCGGGCGAGCTGCCGGACGAGACTTCCCTTGGGGAGGAAGGTGGCGGCGATCTCACCCGCACCGACATCCTGCAATCCTTCGCGGCGCATTTTTTGACTTGGCTGAACATCTGGCAGGATGACGGCTTCCGCCCCGTCCACGAGAGCTGGATCGCGCGTGCGGAAGGTGACCGAGTGGGGGCCATGCAGACCGAGTATCGCGGCGCCCGGCATGCGCTGCACGTGCTGGGCCTCGACGAAGAGGGCGGTCTGATCGTGCGTTCCGAGAAGGGGGCTCACCAAGTGCTACCGCTCATCGACGCCGTCATCGTGCACGGGCGGGAGGCGGCACGGTGAAACTCCTGCGGACGATCCGTTTCGACAGCTCCGATGAGCGCGTGTTTGCCGAAGCAGCCGCCGCTGAAGAGTGGGCCGTCTCCGGCGCTTTCGCCTTTGCCGGACGCGCACCAGAGGACATCACCGGCAAGACGAAGCAGGCGTTCGCGAACGGATTCCTCGGCCTGCCGAGCTTCGGCCGTTCTACCTTCGCCACCGTGGCGGACGTTCAACAGGCCGAGGCTGACGAGGTCGTCCATATCCTGGCCCGGCATTTCGTGGACGCTTATGGTGCGCCGGATATTGAGGCAGCGCGGCCCGTCGCCGAGGAAGAGGTGAGCTTCGTTCTCGACCTTTGCCGCGATGTGCCCATCAACACCGTCTTTACGGTGCGCCGGTTTTTCGCGCCGGACGGCCAGATCAAAGAGGAGTTCCGGACCATCAAGGCCCCCACAGGCGAACCGCTGCACGCCCGCATCTGGACGGTAGAGGCTGACTGATGCGTGACTTCTGGAAATCGGCCGGCATGCATCTGGTCGACGTCGATGCGAATGGCTGGCTGAAGGTGACGCCGCAGCTTCTGCTCGCCTACTACACGCGTCCTGAGATTCACCCGATCGACACCTCCTGCGCGGAAGAGATCCGCCTGCACGAGGAGTTGCTGGCCGATCCGTTCCGTCCGGTGGACGATGCGCGCCTCGCCCGGCTCGCCGATCCTGATGCGGTCGACAACTACCGCGTTGTCCTCGCCTTCCGCGAGCTGCTGACCTCCGCCGGCACCATCGAGGGCGCCTACCTGAAACTTGCCCGCTCGAGCAAGGTCGCGATCCCGCCGGTCTTCATCGACCAGATGGTGCATCTGATCCTGCGCAACATCCTCAAGGATGTGCGTGATCCGATGCGGCTCAGGGCTGCCGAGCTCTTCTTCCGCGAGCAGACCATCACCACCGAAGGCGGCAGGCTGCTTCTCGCCGACGAGGAGATCGTCGAAATGCATGCGAAGTCCGGCGAGACCGGGCTCGCACAGCTGCTCGCCGAGACCGGCACGCCCATGCGGTCCGTGGAGCTCGACGTTCTCGACGACAGCAACAAGGAGATCTACTGGAGCCGCTCCGATCGCTTCGACACCGTGATCGACTTCCGCTTCGAGCAGCCAGCGCCCGACGCCTTCGCGCGCGTCATCGAAGCTTGGCTGCGGCATCTCATCAATCTCGAGGTGCGCGTGGAGCCGCGGCCCAAGATCGAGGATGCGGACTGGCGCTGGCACATCGGTCTCGACCGCGAGGCGACGCAGATCCTCAACACGCTCTATGAAGGCAAGCAGGTCGGGCTCGATGACATGGCACGCGTCGTCGCGCTGTTCCGCATGCAGATTCGCGACGAGCGGACCGTCATCGACCGCGTGAAGGGGCGGCCGATTTACCTCGGGCTGGCGATGACCTCCTCCAAGCGCCTGAAGATGAAGCCGCAGAATCTGCTCACCAACCTGCCGCTGCACCCCTCCGCTTGAAGCCTATCCGAGCCGCTTCTCCATGAAGAGGCTGAGCGGATCGGGCTGGTAGCTGCCGAAGGGCCCGCAATCGACGAAGCCGGACCGGCGGTAGAGGCCGATCGCCTCGGGCTGGCGGATGCCGGTTTCCAGGCGCAAAACACTCACACCAGTTTCGCGCGCAGTCGCCTCGATGGCATCGAGCAGCTTCCGGCCGACACCTTGGCCGCGGGCCTCGGGCGAGACCCACATGCGCTTCAGCTCACCCGATCCGTCGTCAGCAACGATCAACGCGCCGCAACCGAGAGCCTTGCCCTCCTTCCGCGCCACGAAAAAGTGCGCGTTGGTCGCCATCAGCACCGAGAGATCGACGAGGTGGTTGCTCTCAGCTGGATAGAGGCTCTGCGAGTAGGCGTCGGATGCCGCGAGAAATGCCCCAATCTCGGGCTGATCCGGGCTCTCCTTCGCGACAACGAGCTGAGGCGCTGCTGGCGGTTTCGCCGGCTCCTTGCGGCCGAGCCGGTCCCATTCGGCAGCCTCCTCATCGCTGAGAAAGCCCTGGCCGATCTTATAGGCCGTTCGCAGTGTCCCCGCCGGCACCGCCCGCGCCGCGTCGGTGAAATCTTCCATGTAGTCACTGAGCTGCTCGGGGCCGGAAAGCACCGGATCGGACAGCCAGAGCTTCGAGAGCGCCTTGCTGCGGATCTCGTCCGGCACTTCGGCGCGCATGAACGGCTTGTAATCCGAGTCCGCGCCGAGGCTGTCGAAGTCGATCTTTTCCAGATCGAGGGCGGGCTCTTCCGGCTTGGCGCCAGCCTCCGCATCCGCTGGCTCCGGACCCGGCACGCGTTCTGCCGCCGGTGCATCCGCCTGCGTCGGATCCAGAGCTGCCGTCTTCGTGCTCGAAGACTTCGGGGGCCGCGTTGCCTCGCTCTTCAGCCGCGCCCAACGGCTGAGAAACGGCTCGTCGCTGTCACTCATCGCCGCCGTTCCCACGCTTGGCGCGCATCCGCTCGCGCAGCTCGAAGATCGGCTCCTGCCCGAACCTGTACTCCTCCTCACCGGCTACGTATTTCTGGCGCTGCCGCTTGACGAACGGCTCCTCGACGTGGTGGGCGGCGACGAACTCGCCGACGAGCTCGACGAGCGGCTCCGGCATGGGGATGAGGTGAATCGTCTCCATATCCACCTCCCCGTAGGCCTGGGCATCGTGCGGGGATGCGGTGACGATGTGCACGCTGACCGGCACCTCGGAAGCAGCACTCGGATCGTGGCGCAGGACCGCGTAGACAGCAGGCTCACCAGTCTCGAGGTTGATCTTGTAGGCTGGTGTTTCCTTGCGGTGCAGCTCCAGCGGCAGAGTTGCCGCATGGTAGTAGACGGTCTTCTCGTCACGCCGCAGCTCGCGCCATTCGCCGATCTCAGGCGCATTCAGAAAAACCTCGACAGGACGCCAGATGTACTCCTGCCATGGGTGGTCGATCCGCTCGCGAGCAACTACGACCCCCACAGGAATTGAGATCGACGCATTCATCCGGTACGACTTTCCACCACTGCGAACTGTTGACCTCAGGGTCTATACTCGCCTTCACAGAGACGGTCTATTGCAGGGCAGCTCACTGCCAAAGAGCGCGCACGGCCGGAATCAGGAAAAAGCGAATGAGCGCGAGAACGAAACCGAAGCTTCTGGTGTGCAACTGCCAGCGCACAATGGATATCGACGGCGCGCGGCTTGCGAAGATGCTCGGGCTCGACGAGCCGATCGCGGTTCACCGTGAGCTGTGCCGCGCCGAAGCGCCACGTTTCGAGGCCGCCATCGCCGCCGGGCCGGTGCACATCGCCTGTACTCAGGAGGCGCCGCTATTCCGCGATATCGCCGAGGAGCGGGACGCTGGCGACACGGTGCTCCAATTCACTAATATCCGCGAGCGGGCCGGCTGGTCGGAGGCGAAAGCGGCCGCGCTGCCCAAGATGGCCGCCCTGATCGCCGAGGCAGAACACGTCTCGAAGCCCGCCGGCCTGATCACACTCAAATCCGAGGGTGTCTGCCTCGTCTACGGCTCGGGACAGATGGCGCTCGACGTCGCCCAGGAGCTCAGCGGGCGCCTGAGCGTCAGCATCCTGCTGACCGACCCGGCCGATGCGATCCCGCCGAGCGTGGTCGACGTGCCCATCCATCGCGGACGCATCCGCAAGGCCAGCGGCTATCTCGGCGCGTTCGAGATCGAGGTCGACGGCTACGCGCCGATGCTCCCGTCGGCCCGCTCCGGCTTCGAGTTCGTGATGGCACGCGACGGCGCGCGGTCGAAGTGCGACGTCATTCTCGACCTGTCCGGCGGCCGGCCCTTGTTTTCCGATGGCGGGCGCCGCGACGGCTATGTGCATGTCGATCCAGCCAACCCGGCCGCCGTTGCCAAGGCGATGTTCAAGGTGGCCGACCTCGTCGGCGAGTTCGAGAAGCCGCGCTACGTCTCCTTCGACGCCGACCTCTGCGCCCATGCGCGCAGCCAGAAGGTCGGTTGTACCAACTGCCTCGATACCTGCCCAACCGGGGCCATCTCGGCCGCCGGCGATCACGTCGCGGTGGAGCCCGGCATCTGCGGCGGTTGCGGAACCTGCAGCGCCGTCTGCCCGACGGGCGCGGTGAGCTACACGCTTCCGAACCGCGAGGATCTGGTCACGCGCGTGCAGGTTTTGCTGCAGGCCTACCGTGCCGCGGGTGGCACGAGGCCCATGCTGCTGCTGCATGATGAGAAGCACGGCAGCCCACTCATTGCGGCCATGTCGCGCTTCGGCCGTGGCCTGCCCGCCCATGTGCTGCCGCTGGGGCTCTATTCAGTTTTCCAGCTTGGTCACGACGTGATGGCGGCGATGCTCGCGGCGGGAGCCGAGCAGATCGTCATCCTCGCCCCGGGCGAGGAGCCGGCTGAACTGCCGCCGCTCGAGGGGCAAGTCGCGCTGCTCTCAGCCTTCCTGGATGCCCTCGGCCACCAGGGACCGCGTGTCCGCATGCTCGTTGAAAGCGATCCGGATGCGGTCGAGGAGCTGCTCTACGGCCTGCCGAAGCTCACCGAGCTCACGCCCCGCAATTTCGCAGCCGGCGGCAGCAAGCGTGATGTCGCGCGCACCGCACTGGCATCCCTGAACGAGACCGCGCCGCAACCGGCGACAGTCATTGCACTGCCGAAGGGCGCGCCTTACGGTCGCATCCGGATCGAAAGCAGCGGCTGCACGCTCTGCCTCTCGTGTGTCGGCGCATGTCCGGCCAACGCGCTTTCCGACAGTCCCGACCGCCCGCAGGTGAGCTTCACCGAGGCCGCATGCGTGCAGTGCGGCGTCTGCGTCGCCACCTGTCCCGAGAAGGTGATTACGCTCGAGCCCCGCTACAATTTCACCCCATCGGCGATGACGCCCGAGATCCTGAAGGGTGAGGAGCCGTTCGAATGCGTGAGCTGCGGCAAGCCGTTCGGTGCCCGCGCCACCATCGAAAAGGTCGTCGAGCGCTTGAAATCGCACTCCATGTTCCAGAGCGAACGGCAGCTGCGGCTGATCCAGATGTGCGACACCTGCCGTGTCGTCAGCGTCTCGACCGAGGGCAACGATCCGATGCGGATGGGCGAGCGGCCCCGTATCCGCACGACGGATGACGAGATCGCCCAAGCCGCCAAGCAACAACGCAAACCGGAGGACTTCCTGAGCTGAGTTAATGCTTCGGAAAGGTGCTCCAGGGCATCTCTTCGCCGGCTTCCCCGAAAACCGCAGCTGCTCTCGACGCAAGATGCTGACGCAGCGCAGGCGGCATGTTACCTAGAATCATTCTAATTTCGGGTAGCAGGTCGGGAGGTTCTGTTGCGCACGTTTGCCGAGCTGACGGAGAAGGAGATCCTCGCACTCGCCATTTCGCTCGAGGAGGAGCACGGGCGCATCTACAGCGAGTATGCCTACGCTCTGGCGGACGATTTCCCGGCTTCGGCCAATGTTTTCGCGGAAATGGCCGACGAGGAGAACGTCCATAGGCGCTGGCTCATCGACCTGTTCCGGGAGAAGTTCGGCGAGCACATCCCTCTGTTGCGCCGCCAGGACGTGAAGGGCTTCGTCAGCCACGAGCCGATCTGGCTCGTCCGGCCGCTCGGCCTGGAAAAGGTCCGCGCGCAGGCGGAAGCCATCGAGTACGAGACACGCCGCTTCTACGAGCGGGCGATGGAGCGCACGTCCGACGCCTCCATACGCAAGCTGCTTGGAGACCTGGCAGCAGCTGAACGCGAGCATATCGCGCTCGCCCAGGCACTCGGGGAAGCGCACCTCACGCCAGACGCTAAAAAGCAAGAGGCGGAGGTACAGCACCGGATGTTCGTGCTGCAGGTCGTGCAGCCGGGGCTCGCGGGGCTCATGGATGGCTCCGTCTCGACGCTGGCTCCGCTGTTTGCGGCGGCATTCGCCACCCACAGCTCGTGGGAGACCTTTCTGGTCGGCATGGCAGCATCCGTCGGCGCCGGCATCTCGATGGGGTTTGCCGAGGCGCTGTCCGACGACGGCTCGATGACCGGCCGTGGTCGGCCCTGGATCCGCGGCACCATAACCGGCGCCATGACGACGATCGGCGGTGTCGGGCACACCCTGCCCTACCTCATTACGGATTTCTGGACCGCAACCACCCTCGCCATCATCGTGGTGCTGGTGGAGCTTTGGGCCATCGCCTGGATCCGAGCCCGCTATATGGACACCAAGTTCCTGCAAGCGGCGTTCCAGGTCGTTCTCGGTGGTCTGATAGTCTTTGGGGCGGGCGTTTTGATAGGAAGTGCCTAGATGCACAGTTAATGACGAGATTGTGCCCTCCGTGCACCTCAAAATCTTCACAAACAGCAGGAAATCGGCTGCTCGTGTTAATCGTCTGCGGTAAATTCCCGTGATTTCTATCTCCGAATTCCGCAACTCTCGCGACATGGAAGCGAATGCGGACAATGGACGGAAGCAGTCGCCCGATCGGGGCTCGACGTCGTTTGCCGTCCGGCTGAAGCAACTGAGGGTGCTGCGCGGATTCCGCACGGCACGGGCCTTCGCGCAGGCTCTGGAAATCGACGAGAACCGCTACACGAGGTGGGAGCGGGGCGAGGTCGAGCCTAGCGTCGCGATGCTCGCCAAGATGGCAGATGTGCTGAACCTGCCCGTCGACATCCTCGTCAGCGGCGGCGATGTGGCCGTCGGCCTGCCGGCGACGCCCGCAGCCAGAGATGTTCATAGCGTCGCGCCGAGCCCGGCCCGGATCGAAACGCCGGGCTTCCAACAGGAGTCGGCTCAATACGTCGCCGAGAAATCTCCGGAAGAGCTCAGTCAGAAGGTCTTGCTCGCCTCGCGGGCCTATCTCATGTCGCTGCTCGAGCGGCGCGTCGCCGGGATGAGCCAGTCCGAGATCGACGCGCTGATTGCGAAGCTCGCAAACTCACCACCAGAGGCCCGTCTGGGCTGGCTCGACGCCAGGGACTTCTCACAATCCGGCAAGGCCGGGTGAGCTGAACGCCGCCGACTTCCTTTTCAGTCTGAGTTGCCGCGCCAATTGCTGTTGGCTGCGAAGACGAGCTGCGCGCCGAAAATGACGATGGCGAGGCGCACGAGGTGGTGCAGCGCCGTGAACGCCGCATCCAGGCCCAGGATATAGGCCAGCAGGTTCAGCTCCGTCTGGCCGCCCGGAGCATAGGCGAGCAGCACTGTCGTGCTATCGAAGCCGGTCAGGCGGGCCACGCCCGTTGCAACCAGCGCGGTCGCCACGACGAGCAGCACCCCGAAAGCCAAGCCCCAGACCATGGTGGTGGAAAACTCTTTCAACGTCACACCGCGGAACTGCGCGCCCAGCATGATGCCGAGCGTGACCTGAGCGAAAATCATGATTTCGATGGGCACCTTGGCCGTGGTCAGTCCACTCGCGTGGGCAAGCCCGCTCAGGATCATCGGACCGACAAGCGGCGCGCCGGCGAGGCCCAACCGCCGCGCCAGCACCCAGCCGGCCCACCCGAGGCCGACCAGGGTCACGGCGTCAGCCAGTCCGAACTCCGACAGGTGGACGCCCGGCGGAATGGCATTGGTGATCCCCTGCTGGCCATTCAGGCGCAGCCAGAAGGGCAGCAGCGCGACGATGATGATGATGCGAGTCGCCTGGATGAGGGTCACCGCACGCACGTTGGCCCCGGCGTCGGCAGCCATCGTCACCATGTCTGTGAGCCCGCCCGGGACGGCGCAGAAGAAGGCCGTCGGCCGGTCGAACCGCGCCAGTCGCTCGAAGAAGACCACTCCCGCGGCGATGATGATCAGCATGAACGGAATGAGGAGCAGCAGGCTTCCGGCCATGCTGCCCAGCATGCTGATCAGCGCCGGGGTGAAGGCGGTGCCGATGGTGACACCGAGCACCACGCGCACCGGCACGGACATGATGCGGGGCCGGTCGATCGGTGCCTTGAGAACGGCTGCGATCAAGCAGAACGACAGCGCGCCCAGGAACCAGGGTAGCGGCAGGCTCAGGGCCAGGAACGCCAGAGCGCCGGCTCCGCCCACCACATATCCACATGCGATGCGCAACAGCTTCACGCACGAGCTCCGGACACGCGCTTTCCAGGCCTGTGATGTGTCAGGGCCAGATCCGGCCGCATGCGGCGCGTGGGGCATTCCAGCGCTCTCCAACTTGCAGAAATGATCGATTGTCCCAGAGCTGCGGGGAGCGCGGCACCATAGGGACTTCGCAGCCGGCCCGCTATAGGCCGCAATGTCCCGTTTAGGTTGCAAGCACGTGAAATCAGTTCCAGTGGCGATAGCCATCTGGCCGATGACATAATCTGATGCCACATGAGAAGCCTTGCTGATCGTGCATCAATCAGGTTCGTACAGACCGACATGGCACCATCCTCTCCCCCGAACCCTGCCCCTTCACGGCCGCCGTCCGGCATGCGCACTGCGCACGGACAGCCGCGACCCGGGCGGACGGATCAGCCGCTGCGCTCCCATGCCAAGGCGCGGCCAGCCGCCGTGCACGGCGTTCTACTTTGGTCAGCCGTCGCCATCGCTGCGCTGGCGGCCGCGACAGCGACCTTCCTGGTCATCGCCGCTCCCACAGATCTCGTGCGCGATCAGATCGTGCAGCTGGTCCGTGACCGCACCGGCCGCGAGCTGACCATCGCCGGCGGGACATCGCTCACGCTCTTCCCCAGCATGGGGCTGGCCGTGAAAGACGCCTCGCTCTCGCCGCCCCCGGGGATGGATGGCGAGCCCTTGGCCCGTATCGCGGAAATGGAAGTCAGGATGCCGTTCTGGCCGCTGCTGAGCGGTCAACTGCAAATCGAGCAGATCGTGCTGCGGCGGCCCGAGCTGAACCTGCGCATCGACGCTGACGGCCGAAGGAGCTGGGACTTCCGTCGACGCGGCGCTGACCGCGATTCGGCGACACGCAGGAGCGGAGCCGAGGCTGGCGCGGGTGGCACCCGGGGTGAGCGCAAGCTGGATTCCGGAGCTGCGTTGCGGTCGCTCGCATTCGCCGACGTCCGCATCGAGGACGGTATCATGCGCTATGCCGACGAGCGCCGTGGTTTTCGCGAAGAGGTCTCGCAGCTCAACCTCGACATCGGCCTCGCCTCCGTCGACAGCCCGCTCGAGGCACGGGGCGATCTCAAGCTGAACGACGAGAAGGTCGACATCACCGCGCGGCTGGACTCGCTGGCGACGCTGCTGTCGGGCACTCCCGCCCCCTTCTCTCTCAACCTCTCCGGGCGGCCGCTCGAGGCAACGTACGAGGGCACGCTCGCCACAGGCTCCGGCACCACCCTTGACGGCGCGCTGAGCGTCAAGTCTGGCTCGCTGCGCGGCCTGGCCGTATGGGCCGGCCTGCCCGAGAGCGATGGGGAGGATGACGGCCCGCTGACGCTAACCGGCAAGTTGGAGACGACGCAGGCGTCGGTGGCCATCAAGGATGCGCATGCGCAGATCGCTGGCACTGACGTCAAAGGGTTCGCCGTCCTCGAAACCAGGACTGGGAACAGGCCACGTCTGAGCGCAGACCTGCATCTGAGCGCACTCGACCTTACCCACTGGCTGACGAACGACGGTCCTCCGGCG